>JACDOL010000026.1 GCA_017656165.1 Desulfotomaculum sp. | reverse complement strand
GCCTCCTGTTGATATCATTTTATCAACTTAAGACACATTGTCCAAGGTTATTAGGAGGCTAAATAGAAAATATAAAACCTAGTCATCATGTTTTCTCACAAGGCGTTGCATTTAATATTGCAATTTAGATAATTAATTCTTTATTTCTTTCTGCGATAATATGCTTTTACACCTTTAATATCATTGTTAATACTTTAATCGCTTTGGACATTAATGTTTTCTTGGCTGTCCATACAATTATTTTGAGTCCAGGAGTTCCTTTACATAAATACATAAATTAATCTCGGGTAATTAATAATATTATTTGTGCATTTTAAAATAACATCAGGAAAGGTTTAGATAAACAATGTCTGTTTATCTTCCAGACAATAAATTATTTGAATTTATAGCGGCAATTATTCTTCGCAACAATGGTTATGTGGCTGGTGTACCCCGGCGGCTTCTAGGCGGTAGAGCTACAAGACATCAAGTTAATGTCATAGGCATTGATTTAAATACCAGTCCCTTTAGTCTTAACAACATTATTATTGTTCAGGCCTGCCGCAGTGAAAACAATAATTTAGATTTAAATTTGGTTAGAAATCTAAAGGCAACATTAATGGATCTTGAACAAACCCTCCCTCCTCAGCGGGAATTAATTAGGGATATAGTGGGAACGGCCCGCGGTGATTTATTTCACCGCATTTATGGGAAGCAGAAAAACAGGGAAAAACTTACAGTTAATTATGTGGGTAATATATTTATTAACAGGCCCTTAAGTCAGCACGCCTGGGAGTATGCCAATGCACATGGAATATACGTTACTTATATACCACAAACGCTTGCAGGAAATTCTTTAAATCACTGGTTTTCTGTGCTGCGCAGTCATTTAAATAAAGTGGTTGACAGCCATGGCGAAATAACTCTACCTGGTTTAAAGAAAAAAGAGAAAAAACACCAGGCCGTAAAAGAGATTATTAATTTACTGCGCTGTAAAGACACTGCAGACCGGTTAGAAGCCCATCAAAATCATGATTTGTTTACCATTATTAATGAAGTTATCAACCAAAAGGAATTTGCTCCCCTGCAGAACAAGCTGCAGCAGTTAGCCCTGGCTTCAATGAACGGTTATCCTGTAGTTTTGGAGTACAATATTACTTACCGCAACTTGCTGGAAGCAGCTCTTATTAACTTAAGTGAACAGTTTAATAGAGCAAAGAGCATAAGCCAACGTACTAAATACAGGTCGTTAAACGCAGTTAAGTTTATAATTGAAAATATTAACCAGACTATAGATCCTAATATAACCTTGCTATCTTATACAGCGGATTCAAACAAAGTTCCAGAACCCATCAAAAATATGCAGGGCTCATTATATGTGCCCACGGCAGTAATAGATAAAAGAATGACTCGATTTAATTTAAAGCTGCCGCTAAAAACCGATATCAGTTTAGTTGCAGAATTTCATATTAAGCAAAAATAATATCTTCATATTTTACGCAAGTGTAATATGGTAGAATAAGTTGAGAGGTGATAACAAGAGTGAACAAGCCTGGTAAAACAAATGAACATGACAATAAATATAAATGGAAAGCGTTAACTGCCATAGCAATTGGTACTTTTATGGCTCCGCTGGACGGCAGCATTGTTAACATTACCCTCCCTCATATTAGCAGTGCCTTTAAAACTGACCTGGCCACTGTTGAATGGGTAGTAATGTCATACCTGCTGGTAATTTCAAGTTTACTTCTTGCTTATGGCAGGCTGGGCGACATGCTTGGTCTCAAAAAAGTTTATATCACTGGTTTTGCCATTTTTACTGCAGGCTCAGTCCTCTGCGCGGTATCTCCAAGCATATGGACACTGATCGGTTTCAGAGCACTGCAGGCCATAGGGGCTGGAATGATGATGGCCATTGGACCAGCTTTAGTGACAGATATTTTCCCCCCTCGAGAAAGGGGAAAAGCACTGGGAATTATTGGATCAACAGTGGCATCCGCCCTTGCTTTCGGGCCAGCGCTGGGAGGGCTGCTGGTAGATTACTTTGGCTGGCGGTCCATATTTTTAATCAATTTACCCATAGGCATTTTTGCTATATATAAAGCTTCTACAGTTTTAAAACCTACCACCCCTGATAAAAACCAGCGTTTTGACACGGCAGGAGCAGTTACATTATTTTTGGCACTTATTACTTTTCTTTTAGCCGCCAGTCACGGGCAGCAGTGGGGTTGGAACTCGGCAGCCATTATCGGGCTTATAACCTCTTCTTTATTTTTTTTAGCTTTATTTATTTGGATAGAGTTAAATGTGCCACAGCCAATGATGGATTTAAGTCTTTTTAAAATTAGGCTTTTTACCATGGCCAATATATCTGCGTTAATTAGTTATATGTCACATTTCAGTATAATCTTTCTTCTTCCCTTTTACTTAAAAGATGTGCGCAATTTAGAACCTTCAACTGCAGGCATTTTAATGGCAGCTTCCCCCATGGTAATCCTGGTGGTAGCCCCGCTGTCGGGTACCCTTTCAGACCGCATTGGTTCGCGACTGCTGTCTTCTCTAGGACTGGCTGTTGTATCCATATCAATGCTGTTGATAAGTTCAGTTAATGCAGGAACCTCACTGGTTATTTTAGCCCTTTACCTTGCCCTGCTCGGACTTGGAATCGGTTTGTTCCAGTCACCAAATAACAGCGCTATTATGGGCAGTGTACCAAAACACCGCTTAGGCACTGCCTCGGGAACACTGGCCAGTATGCGGAATATAGGTATGGTGGTTGGTGTTGCACTTTCTGGTGCTATTTTTAATAGCAGACTGCCTGTATACCTAAATGAATTAAAAATGACCGGTTTAAAGACAGCGCAGTCCCTGGCTTTTGTTAAAGCAATGCATGATGTTTTCCTGACAGGGGCCTTTTTAGCTGCAGTAGGTATGCTGGTATCCATATTTCGTGGCAGCGGAAATTATCAACGTGTACAAAAAAGTCACCCTTGAAGGGTGACTAAGGGTACATTTCATCAACTTCCCAAGATTCCGCTATCATATAAGCAGTACGGCGGTCAAATCCCATTCCTAAAAGGTAGGCTTCTGTCATTGCGTGTTCAGCACTTGTAAACTGCATCTCTCTGAGCCCATATTGAACCAGCGGTTCCAAAAGTCTTAGAAGGTAATTCTCTGCTAACCCTGTACATGGGCATCATGCCAGTACTGTAATCAGCCATGTTATTGTTTACTGCCTGGAAATCCGTTCACCTGTAAGCTTATCTAAAAATTTTAATAATCCCGCTCCATATTTTAAAACATCTATCCTGCTGTTATAGATAAGCTGCTTTATTCCCGGCAGGGTAACTCCCCAGGTTACTAAATTTATAGAACGATTACCAGATATATTAAGGTATTCTCGAAGAAGTGTAGAACGACTAACATCTGTGTTAAGCGGTTCCAGGAGTTTCTCATAATCCTTTTTTTGCGCAACAGCCTGAGCTGCATACACCCCTGACCTAATGGCATTAATCTGGCCAAAGCCTAAAAATGGTTCTAAAAACCCCCCTGCATTGCCGGCCAGCAGTACATTACCTACCTGGTGCGGATATACCAGGCCAGAAATGTGTTCCAAGGTAAAGCTTTCTATAATTTTATAGTCAAAGTTTCCGTTTTCCCAAAACAGGTGCCAGTAATCATCCAGCTCTTCCGGGGCAATGTTACGGACTATAAGTACCAGCGAGGCCATATCTTCGCTGAAAGGTGTTAAATAAACATAACCAGTGTCATTATACCACATTATAAGTTTATCAGGTTCAAACTTTCCCAGTACCACTGCCCCTCGAAGGTATGATTGAAATAAATTATCCCACAACCCCAAGGTTTTAGCCACATGACTGTTGCCAGTACATACTATCACGTAATCATATTCTTTAAAAAGCTTTTCATAATCAGCGTGCACATTATAATTTATTTTAGACCTAAGCTTTTTGCACAACTGATCTTCAATACTGCCCTCGTACTGCCCTCGTAAAAAAAAGTACCCCAGGTTGCCTGTAACATCTCTCCTAATTCCGGGCATTCTCATTTCTACTTTTCTCATTTTTCTTAACGGCTTTAACTGAATATTAAATTCACTTTTCAAATATTCAACGGGGTCCCTGTTAGGCCTTATAAAAAGTTCCATCATAGAAGAAACATGAGGAAACAACTCTCCTGACCGGCCGCGCTCTTCAAATATATCTGGTCTTATTCCGAACCTTTCCAGTTCATGAGCACAGCTTAATCCAGATAATCCTGCACCTATAACAGCAATTTTCATAGATTAACACCCCGTGTATATTTGTAAAAATTAAGTACAAACTTAGTATAAAAGGAGTGAGAAAAGTGGACTCTATATCTTTCTTAATTCTTAGTATAGCTCTTGGAATTCTTGTAGTGGGCTGGTTTTTATTATTAAATTGGCTGGACAAGCGATTTACAAAATCTTAAACATGTTTATATCAGAATTTTAGGTATTATTTTACTAACAGGGAAAGGTATATCTTCTAAGGCATGAATTTTTTTGTGCAGCATACTGATGTGATGCATTTCTTCGTCTCGCAGGTTGATAAAAAACTGCCTGGCCATGGGGTTCGTTATCAGCATTGCCTGCTCATTATAAAATCGCTGGCTGTCCATTTTACTTAACAGTGCATCATACAAGAGATCAAGAGCATCCAGAAAGCAGCACCTCCTATTTTATGTTGTATTTATTAATTTCCTTTTTTATTTTTGCTATCCGGGAGCGGCTGGCCACTGCAAAATCACCAAACAACGCTGTTAAATCTTTATCTCTCACTTTTTTAGACCAGTAAAAATACTTGGCAGTATAACGCTCTTCCCGCTCTACCGCTGTTTTAAAAGCATTGTTCATTAAATCTTTTTGATTTAATCTGCGCATTTTTCATCACCTGAACATATTTTTTGTACTGCATTTAAGTTTTATAAGTGTATAAATGAAAACTGCAACGGATATTTCTTAATGTTGTGGATAAATTACACTAAAAATCTATCATTAGGTGATATATATGAAAATAGCCATAATTGGAGCTGGTATAGCAGGAATGGCCTGTGCCCTGGAACTAGAAAAGTTAGGTATTAAACCGGACATTTACGAGAAAAGTTATAAAGCCGGTTCACTTGCTCCTTTTTCAGCTGCCATGATGAATTTAGGCCTGACACAGTCTGATAGCCAGATAAAGCATTTAATAAAACAGTATCACTTAAAGATTAATCCTCTAAGTGAAATAAAAAAAATAGTAATACATACCCCCACCGACAAACTGTCATTGTCGGGCAGCTTTGGATATCTATTAAAAATAGGCCAAGATAAGGAAAGTGTTCACCAGCAGCTGTATAAAAAGTTAAATACTGGAGTTAAATTTAAAACAGATGTTAACTATTTTGAAATAAAAAATAAATATGACTGGGTAGTGCTGGCAGATGGTTCTATAAGCATCCCTATAAAATTGAATATTTATCAGCCAACATTTCAGGGATGGGTTCGAAGTGCTTATTTAACAGGTAATTTTAAGCCCACCGTTGTAAAATTTTGGTTTGACCGCGAGTATGCCAGAGAGGGATTTGGCTGTTTAACACCGTTTAATGAAAAATCTGCCAGCTTATTACTTCTAGTAAACGGAATAACACGTCAAGAACTGCATGATTACTGGAATACATTTGTTAATAAAGCGGGAATAAAACAGGCAAGTACCGGATGCTTTGAAACAGAGTTTCAAACAGGTATGCTAAGCAGCCACGTAGTAGATAATACTGTTATTATTGGGCACTCCGGTGGATTTGTGGAGGCAATTTGGACCCAGGGGATATATTTTTCACTGATAAGCGGTTTAGAAGCAGCTCGCTGTATCGTTAAAGGAGAAGATTATAATCAAAAAATAAAGCCGCTGATAGAAGCAAATCAAAAACTATATTACTTAAGACAGCAGTTAAATAAGTTGGATAATGCCGGTTTAGATTTATTAATAAAAATAATTAAAATTCCAGGAATCAAGCATTTGGCTGCAGCAGGAGATTTCAGCGGAATTAAATTTATTTCCAATATAGTAACAATAATAACAGGTGGAGAAGACAAGGATAATGTTTGAATGGATAATAACTTTTATATTGAGCTGGTTAATGTTTGTACTGCTTATTAATAAAAAACGCTTTAAGCACACCTTCTGGGGAGGTACAACACCGCAGTGGTGCTGCAGTTAATTATTGACACTGGTGCCGATATCCTGGGAATATATGAGGTATCCAGTATAGTTAAAATTGGGGGAGGTAGTGCTTTTTTCACACTTGGTACCGTTTTTACCATGGGTGTACTTTTCGTTCAATTCTTACCTACAAACCACTGGCTTAAAGCCGCTCATATAATTGCCACTGCTACACTTTTTTTAGGATTAGAATACCTGTTTGTTCAGCGCAGCCTGGTTAATTACACCCACTGAGGAATGATAAGCAGCTGGTTTATTAATATACTGGTACTTATTGCTATATCATGGGTTTATCAAAATATAGTATTAAACACAAAGGTGTCTTAATAAAAAACAGAAGGCTCTCAGAGCCTCCTGTTAAGCACCCACTGACTTTAAAAATGTTTTTATTTCCTGGGAAGAGGTTTCTCTGTCCTGTCCTTCCTTCAGTCCCGGGAATACCAGATCTACAGCTCCTTCTATTGATACATTGGCAGGAGTAAACAAAAATATCCCACTGCCTACCCGGCTGGCATTACCATCAATGGCAAAGGCCACTCCACTCAAATAATCAAGCACTCTCTGGGCTTGTTCAATACTCAAGTCAGTTAAGTCAACAACTACTGAATGCTTTTCCCGAAGATGATCTGCTGCCTGGCGTACAGAATCAAAAGAATCTGGACGGCAGATAACCATTTTGGCACTATAGGCATTGGGAACAGGAAACAACTCTGGCTTCCGCTCTTCCTTCTTATCCTGCCATTTAGTTACCTTTTTATCATACCACGTCTGTTCAGGGTTTTTTTTCGCTTCATTTCCGTTTAAAAAAACATCCGGCTCGTCTTCTTCTACTATCTCAAACCCCAGCAGGTTGAGGAATTTATCAAATACTTTCCCCAAGGAACTCCCCCCCTGTATACCAAATATTTACTATTAATCTTATCACATTACAAGTATATTAACATTTTTACATCTTTTGGTATAAATTGCAACATTTTTTCATAGGTCAAAAGGCCTATTTTACTACCTATATACTTCCTATTACAATTTCTGCCACATTGACAGCCTGTTCTATATCATCTCGTGATACATCTTTGTGGGTTACAAATCTTACCAGCCGGGGACCGAAGGGAACTACTTTTACACTGTGTTTCTGCATTTCATCCACAAATGTTTGGGCATCCATATCCATGGCAGTGATTTCAGCCAGCACGATATTAGTCTGTACGCGGTGCAGTTCCACCTTTAACCCATCTATTTGAGCCAAACCTTCTGCCAGTTTCATGGCATTGGCATGATCTTCCGCAAGCCGGTCTACCATTTTCAGTGCTATTAACCCCGCTGCTGCAAGTACTCCGGCCTGGCGCATACCCCCGCCCATCGCCTTGCGGTACTTGCGGGCTTTAGCTATAATTTTTTTGCTCCCCGCAAGAATTGAACCCACCGGTGCACACAAGCCTTTAGAAAGAGAAAACATTACTGAGTCGCAATATCGGGTAAATTCTTTCACATCACACCGGGAAGCAACGGCTGCATTAAATATCCTGGCACCATCCATGTGCACTGCCAGGTTATACTCTTTTGCCAGTTCATATATTGAACCCATTTCTTCCGGGGTCATTACAGTGCCCCCACCCCTGTTAAATGTATTTTCCAAGCACAGCAGGCGGCTGTTTGGGAAGTGTATATCAGGCTGACGGCAGGCATGACGAAGTTTTTCAAGCGCATTTCTTCCCAGCAAGCCGGAAACTGGATGCAGTTGAACTCCGGCAAACATAGCAGGAGCCCCCACCTCGTAATAAAAAATATGCGATTCAGAATCAAGAATTACTTCATCGCCTCGGCTTGTATGAGATAATATTGCCAATTGATTACCCATAGTCCCTGTGGGTACAAATAAAGCATCTTCTTTACCTACCAGTTCAGCTGCAGTTTTTTCCAGTTGATTTACCGTAGGGTCCTCACCAAAGACATCATCACCAACCTCTGCATTTGCCATAGCTTGACGCATTTCTATAGTAGGTTGTGTAACAGTATCACTGCGCAAATCAATCATGTAATCACTCCTCGCGCCATCGATAAATAAATTTTATTGTATTATAACCTTAACTTCCAGCTCTTACTAGTTAATATGTATATTATTTTAAACTAATTAAATCTGTCAGTAGTATAAACAAACTGCTCACCCTTTAATAACAGCCAGGGTTTTTAATTTCTTCAATGGTTCAATTAAGTCTAATTCCTGCCCGATGACAAAATCGATATCTTTGTATGCCCAACGGCACTCATCGCTGACATCGCTTTTTTTATTTTTTCCCAGAATTATTCCCCGTTCTTTAAGGTCATTGATAGTTTTTTCCGCAGGATACATTTCTTTGGCCTTCTTCCTGCTCATCTTTCTGCCTGCACCATGAGAACAGGAATAAAAACTTTCTTTATTGCCCCTACCTCTTACGATATAAGAGTAAGTACCCATTGCCCCGGGCACTATCCCTAATTCACCTTCTCTAACCCTAATTGCTCCTTTTCTGTGAACCCACACCTCTTTCCCATAATGATATTCTAAGCTGGCATAATTATGGTGAGAATTAACTTCATTTTTAAATTTAATGTTTGGAAAAATATTAACTAATTCATGTTTAACAATATTAAGCATTTGAACCCTATTTTCTCTGGCAAAATCTAACGCCAGGTTCATCCACTGTATATAGGATTTCCCATCCCTGCTGTCCGTTGGCAAATAAGATAGATTGCTTTTTACTGTGAAATCAGACTTCCATTTTTTATTAAGTTCACCGGCCAGGTTGTTGAAATAATTGGCAATTTTAAGGCCAAAATTTCTGCTCCCGCTGTGCAGCATAACACAGATCATTCCGCCCTCGTCTTCTTGAATCTCTATAAAGTGATTTCCTCCACCTAACGTGCCCACCTGGTAATAACCCCTATTAATCTCAGCCAGCAGTTCTCGTGGACCACCAGCCTGAAATTTATCTAACACTGAACAAGGCTTCTTGTTTTTATGATGTTTAAAACCAGTGGGTATATTTTTCATTAACCGGCTAACCAAGAAACTTAATTCTTTATTAGTAACCTCAGATTTATGAATATTAGTTTCTATAAACGCCATACCACAACCAATATCAACCCCTACAGCATTGGGTATAATCACCCCTTTAGTGGCTATTACCCCACCTATAGGCATACCATATCCAGCATGAGTGTCAGGCATTAGAGCCACCCATTTATGTAAAAAGGGAAGTTTTGCTAAATTAACAGCCTGCTGCAAACAAGTCTCTTCAAGTTGGTCTATATTTTTCAGCCATACTTTAATGGGGTACTTTTGTTTTT
Source organism: Desulfotomaculum sp. (assembly GCA_017656165.1). Lineage (GTDB taxonomy): Bacteria > Bacillota > Desulfotomaculia > Desulfotomaculales > Desulfohalotomaculaceae > Desulforadius. The sequence continues at coordinate 15,581 of JACDOL010000026.1, read as the reverse complement.
TAGGGTCATAAACTATAAACATTTATTCTTTCCTTCCTTTATTTGTGAGCTATTGAATTATAATACACCGAGCAATTATAACCTTTCAAGTAATACCAGGTTATAAAATATTATACTTTCTACAAGTTATTCTTAGTAACTCCGCCTTATCAGACTTTAAAACAACTAGACTAAGCAGACATGCCGGGAAAACAAATTGGGACTGCCTCATGACTTATGAGACAGCCCCATTTATTTATAATACTGCAGTTCCCACTCTGCCGTTCCCTTAACGTTTTTACACACCCTCTTCTCTCAGGTGGGTGCCCTGTCTTTCAGTTCTGCCTTCCGAAGATATTCGGCATGGCATACATAAAAGAACCCGGGCTCCCTAAGTCATTATGTGGGGTAAAAGCGAAAAGACAACAAACATCGCAGGTAACAAGATGCAAATTATTTTTAAGTAAATTATACACTCACTTTTTAAAGGTGTCAATATTTTGACTTTTGCTACTTCTTTTAAAAAATATAACAAATAATTTTTGCTCGTGATTAAAATCATTTAATAATATTTCTAAAAAAATTTTAATAACCCGAAAGGATTTTGTCTAAATATGTAGAATTATTAAATCAAATAAAAAATTAATTAAAATATGATAACAATTTTTAAGGAGGTGCAGCAGTGAGAGGCAAGGTAACAGCAAGTACATGGGGTAGAGTAATGTATACAATATACATTTATTCTTATTACCCCAATATATTTCCATAACTAAATTAATTAGCACTAGTTAGATAGTCAAAAAATTTAATTTAATGCTCTCGTTTATATTTCATTAAACATTGCAGAAAGGTGGATCAGAATGAAAAAATTAGGACTCTTAACCAGGTTAATAATTGGTCTTACTTGTGGTATTTTAATAGGTTATATTTCAAGGGAATTTTTACAAACTGACTTCCTTGTTCGACTGCTGGCCACTTTCAATGGTATTTTCGGAAATTTCTTAGGTTATGCTATTCCGCTTATAATTATTGCTTTTGTTGCTCCAGGTATTGCAGAGCTGGGTAAAGGCGCTGGAAAACTGCTGGGATTAACAACATTATTTGCATATACTTCTACAATTATTGCCGGTACCTTTGCTTTCCTGGTGGGAAGTAATATTTTACCCAAAATTATTAATGCAGCAAACGGTCATGCTGAAAACCCTGAAGAAGCACTGCTAAAAGGTTTCTTTGCTGTGGAAATGCCCCCGATTATGGGTGTTATGACCGCTTTAATTACAGCTTTTGTGCTGGGTCTTGGCATGGCAGCTTTAAGCAACAAAAGCTTGTACCAGGTAACTAAAGACTTCCAAGGTATTGTAGAAAAGTTAATTCAAGCAGTAATTATCCCGCTGTTACCCTTCCACATCGCAGGTATTTTTGCCAATATGACTTACGGCGGCGAAGTAGCAAGAATTATGAAAATCTTCGGTGCAGTATTTGCCATTGTAATAATCTGCCATATATTAATGATAATTATGCAGTACACAATTGCCGGAAGTGTTTCAGGCAGGAACCCCTTTAAAGCATTGAAAAACATGATTCCCGCATACTTCACTGCTATTGGTACCCAGTCTTCAGCAGCAACTATACCGGTAACCCTGCGCTGCGCTAAGAAAAACGGTGTGTCCGAGGGTGTGGCGGACTTTGCTGTCCCCCTATGTGCTACCATTCACCTGTCAGGTAGTACAATTACACTAACTATGTGCTCTATGGCAGTTATGTTAATGGCTGGCACCTCACCTACATTTGGTTCTATATTCCCATTTGTTTTAATGCTTGGTATAACCATGGTAGCTGCTCCTGGTGTTCCCGGTGGCGCAGTAATGGCAGCCCTGGGACTGCTGCAGTCAATGTTAGGATTTAACGAGGCTCAATTAGGTTTAATGATTGCCCTTTATTTAACACAAGACAGTTTCGGTACAGCATGCAACGTAACAGGTGACGGAGCAATTGCTTTATTAACTGATAAATTCGCAAAAACTTCAGCTGCCTCTTCTGCAACTACAGCTAATGTTCAAACCAACTAATAACATTTGAATAGATTAAGGTGGTGACGTCCTAATGGTAAATATATCACTGGAAGATATAAAAAATGCCAGGGAATGTATTAAAGATGTTATTCATAAAACAGACTTAATTCCTAACAACACACTAAACGATATATGCGGCAGCAATGTTTATCTTAAATTAGAAAATCTGCAGAAAACTGGTTCCTTTAAAATAAGGGGCGCTTTTAATAAAATAGCTAACCTTTCGGATGAAGAAAAAAAAGCAGGCGTGATTGCTTCCTCAGCAGGCAACCACGCTCAAGGTGTAGCTTTAGCTGCATCTGTCTACGGCACAAAATCAACCATCGTAATGCCTACAACAGCGCCCCTGGCAAAAATCACAGCAACCAGAAACTATGGTGCAGAAGTTGTTTTACACGGGCATGTTTTTGATGATGCTTATGCCAAATCAGTAGAAATACAGTCAGAAACTGGTGCAACTTTTATCCATGCTTTTAATGATCCTCTAGTAATAGCCGGCCAGGGTACCATCGGCCTGGAAATACTAGAAGACATGCCAGATGTAGATGCCATTGTAGTGCCCATTGGAGGGGGCGGCTTAATCTCAGGTATTGCCCTGGCAGCTAAAAACATTAATCCTAAAATTAAAATAATTGGAGTAGAGCCTACCAACGCTGCATCCATGAAAGAATCAGCCGTAGCCGGTAAAGCAGTAACATTATGCAGTGCACTAACCATTGCAGACGGTATTGCAGTAAAAACCCCAGGAGACTTAACATTTGATATAGTAAAACAGTATGTGGATGAAATTGTAGTAGTGGAAGAAGATGAAATAGCAAACGCAATACTGTTCTTATTAGAAAGATGCAAGCTGATAGCAGAAGGAGCAGGAGCAGCATCGGTGGCGGCTCTGCTAAACGGTAAAGTACAGCTCCCGGGCAAAAAAGTTGTAGCCGTTGTAAGCGGTGGTAACATTGATGTAAACATGCTCTCCAGGATTGTAGATAAAGGTCTCACCAAGGCCGGCCGGAAGACAGAACTAACCACTGTTATACCTGACAAGCCAGGACAGCTTCAAAAATTGTTGAAAACCATCTCTGATTTGTCAGCTAACGTGGTAGAAATTTATCACAACCGTATCCGTAATGGAGTTGAACTAGGTTACGCTCAAGTGGACCTGGTGCTGGAAACTAACGACAGCCAGCATTTAAACAAAATCATTGAGGAATTAGTTAATAAAAAGTACAGTGTAGAAAGGAAATCCTAAATTAAACAGCCCTTCACCATTATAACCGGTGAAGGGCTGTTTAGTTTAAGCTTAACTTTTAACCTGCCAGCTGTTGTTCCCCCAGGTCATTCACGGGCGTTGTCGTCAAAGAGATTTTTTAAAAACTTGAGCAATGGTTTACCACCTTTCATTCTACCTGCTACACTTCACTTTGGAGAGAATAATTCAATCGGTAAACAGTTTAACATTTTAAGATTAAAATTGAATTAAAGGAACCACTCAGGTTCCTCCATGGTTAATTATTTCAAAATATTCTATCACCCTGTACCGGCTAAAGCAAGAAAATAGACTTAAAATATTTCTCCCCCGCAAATTAATATTCCTGCCCCCGGGCAGGTAAATCAAACTGGTAAATATATGATCGAGCAGAGTAACACCGTATATTCATAAAAAAAGAAAGCTGGGAATAATATCCGCAGCTTCCAATACACAAATTCTGTAAACTTCCAGGGTGACCCTGAGGTTTGGATTAATTAACTAATACCACAGGTTTAATTAGATCTTTTGGCTTATCCTTCATTAGTAATAATGCTTTTTCACAGTTTTCAATACCATTGAACACGTGAGTTACTAATTTGCCGGGATCAAGACGGTTATATTTTACAAGATCAATTAACATTTCCATTCTACGGCGGCCACCGGGACATAATCCGCCTTTAATGGTTTTATGAGCCATACCGCTGCCCCACTCAAGCCGTGGAATCGGTAAAATTTCTCCTTCACCATGATAGTTAATATTAGAGATTGTTCCACCTGGTTTAGTCATTTTTATAGCTTGAGCTACAACTTCGGGTTTTCCACCGGCAATGATTGTTGCATCTGCGCCCTTACCATTTGTAAGTTTTAATACCTGATCAACAATATCACCATTTCTATAGTTAACAATATCTGTTGCTCCATAGAATTTTGCGGCCTCTACACAAACCGGCCTGCTCCCTACAGCGATAAGTCTACCTGCGCCACGTAATTTTGCACCGGCCACACCCATTAAGCCTACCGGGCCAATACCAATAACTACCACCGTAGCACCTAGCTGAATATCTGCATTCTCAGCACCGTGCAAACCAGTAGTTACCATATCAGGAATCATTACTGCTGCCTCAAGGGGTATTCCATCCGGCAAAAGGGCCAGATTCATATCAGCATCGTTAACATGGAAGTATTCACCCATTGAACCATCTTTGATGTTGGAGAATTTCCAACCAGCCAACATCCCGCCTGAATGCTGGTGAAATCCTGCTGCAGCCTCCAAAGTGCGCCAATCCGGGGTGATAGCAGGCACTACTACACGGTCGCCAGGTTTAAAATCTTTAACTTCACTACCTACCTCAACCACTTCACCGATAGCTTCATGACCCAGGATCATATTATGTCTTTCACCAATGGCACCTTCAAAAACAGTGTGAATGTCGGATGTACACGGAGCTATTGCTAAAGGACGACAAATTGCATCATAGGGTCCAGCAACCGGCTTATCCTTTTCTATCCAACCTACTTCACCGATACGAAGCATTGCAAAACCTTTCATTAATTAGCACCCCCCATAAATTTAAATAATTTATTAAGGCGACAAGACATCCGTTTATATTTGTATAACACCCCCTTTTTTCCTGTTACTGTGACTAGATGCTGCCAAATAGCAGTTTTGCTATTTTGAATATTATGTCTTTTATTTTTTGGCCAAGGTGTTATCTTTTGAAAAATTGGTTTAACACTTCTTTGTATATTTCTTCTTGATTAGAATAATTTACTTGCTTACTAAAAACTTGCGCTAACTCAATTAAAATCTCCCAATTTTCCTTGCCGGCTAACGGGCGTAAACCTGCATGCAAACGCTGCACTTTGCCTTCAACATTAGTAACACTTCCATTGGTTTCAGCATACATAGCTCCGGGTAATATCACATCAGCATTAATATCCTTTGGTAAGTAAGGGCTAATAACTACTGTTTTGACTCCATGCTTAAACAGTTGGCTATCTAACTCGGCACTATCACCTACAACCAGCAACCCTTTTATAGATCCATCATTTATTTCATTTAAAAGTACCTGGTAATCACTTTCATCATTTTTTATTCCTAATTTAAATTGATATTGTATATTACCATAGGGGTAGAGAGTAATGATACCCTTACCAGTTACCCCAAGGTTGCCGGTAATGAATGCAAATTTGCTTAATAAGTCTAATTCCTTATGGGAAAGATTTTCACCGTCCACAACTATGACCGGGTTTCTGGCTCTAATGTATAAGTGTATAAACTCCATAATCTTTTGTGATTTTAGCAGAAATGATTCTGCGATACTGTAGAAATCCTCTTTAAATTGATTCTCTAATCCGCAAATATAGACTAAGTTTTCATTGGCAACCTTACCATCGACTAAATCATACTGCAGTATATAGCGAACAAAGGATTCAAACAGCCTTTCTGTACTACTCTTAGTAATCTTTAACGTGTATGCAGCCAGGGGATCCAGATTGCTGACATTTGAACCTATGATTAACAGCTTACTGCCGTTTTCCACAGCTTTTCTAATTTTATAAGCTATAATTGGGTAGCGGAGAGGAACTTCTCCACCAACTACCATAATCAAATCACTTGAAGCCAACTCATTTAATGATGGTTTTAACCCCTCTCTATAAATCTCCGCTGCTACTCTTCCTGTGGACACTGGAACAGTACTGTAAATTTTATTTGTTCCTAAATACATGCGGCCAATTTTATATGCCAGGTAATTTTCTTCGTTGGATAACCTGGGGGAAACTGCTACTGCAATACTATCCAAACCTTCAGAATCTCTTACCTGCCCTAAAATATCTGAAGCTGCACCAATGGCTTCCTGCCAAGAAACCGGCTCAAGATTACCGTTCTTATTTACCAGGGGAGACCGTAATCTTTCCGTCCTGTGTACATCCTTACCCGCAAACATTCCTTTGCCGCAAAGAATACCATCATTAACGGTATCTCCCGACACAGGTGAAGATATATTAACTATTTGATCACCCGCTTTAAGAAATTCCAATTTACAGCCTATATTACAGAAGGTGCATACTGATTCAACTTTAGTTGTCTTCCACGGGCCTGGTTTGGGCAAATTCACTTTGAATGTCAAGGCCCCCGTAGGACAGACCGCAACGCACTGGCCACAGGAGTTACACGTAGTTTCTGTTAAAGGTTTCTTTAATGATGGGAGAACCACTGTATCTGATCCACGGTTTACGAAACCTAAGGCACCGACACCCACAACTTCATGGCAGAATCTTACGCAATTCCCACAGAGGATACATTTGTTTGGATCTCGAATAATCTCCGGGTGATCACTGAATACAGGATAGTTCCTTTCCCCAAAGCCCAACCTATTGACCTGGACTTTCAGTTCAGTTGCATATTCTCTCAATTTACAGTCAAAGACATCCAGACAGCCACAGGATAGGCACCGTTCAGCTTCTTTCTTGGCCATTTCAGGGGTAAAGCCAAGCTCAAACTCATCAAAATTAACTTTTCTTACATCCGGCTCAATGGTGGGCATCGTTGTTCTGGGAATTCTTTCCCGATCGGCATATTCCGCCGGATCTATTTCATCCAGAGTCCCCCGGGTACAATTAAAGGGGCGGTCAACAGCCTTAACTACTTTACCTTTAAGAAATTGGTCGATAGAATTAGCCGCTTTACGGCCTGCAGCCAGTGCCTGGACAACTGTAGCAGGACCGGAAACACAGTCACCGGCAGCAAATAACCAGGCAATATTAGTCTGCATAGTTGACGTATTAACATCAATATTACCCCGCCGGTTTAATACTATTTCCTCACTTCCCAGCAGGCTGTTCTTATCCAGCTTCTGCCCGATGGCAATAATAACCATATCTGTTGGTATTTCAAATTCGGATCCCTCAACGGGAACAGGACGACTCCTACCTGAGGCATCAGGTTCACCAAGCTGCATTTTAATACATTTAAGTGATGTAACGCTGCCCTGTTCTCCAACAAACCCAACCGGTGCAGTTAGCATTTGAAACTTGATGCCTTCCTCCAAAGCCTGGGCGATTTCATGGTGATTAGCGGGCATCTGTTCTTGTGTGCGACGATAAACTACAGTCACCTCTTTAGCGCCCAGTCTTATGGATGTCCTGGCAGCATCCATAGCAACATTGCCACCACCAATGACAACAACCTTATTTCCTACCTTGATCGGCTGCCTTGAGGCAACCTCCCGCAGGAATTGGATACCCGAATATACTCCTTTCAGGTCTTCTCCCGGCAATTGCAGGCTCTGGTTAGCCCAGGAACCAATCCCAATGAAAACGGCATCAAACCCCATCTGTTTTAATCCCTGTAAAGAGAAATCCCGACCTAATGCTTTATTCAAGAAAACGTTCCGGCAAAGACCGGTGATAACCTCAATTTCCCGGTCCAATATGGCCTTTGGTAAACGATACTCCGGTATCCCATATCGCATCATCCCGCCTAATTGGGGAGCAGCCTCAAAAATACTCACCCGATGACCTGCTAATGCTAAATAATAAGCCGCAGCTAACCCGGCAGGACCCCCACCAATGACGGCTACCTGCTTACCGGTATCTTTTTTGACCGGAGGAACATAAGGTCTTCCATTAACGTTACCAAAATCACCGGCAAATCTTTTTAAAGCACAAATAGAGACAGGGTCATCAACTAAATTACGGCGGCATTCTTTCTCACAAAAACTGGGACAAACCCGCCCAACCGAGGACGGCAGAGGTATTTTCTCTCTAATTAATTTGGCCGCCTCTTGTATTTGACCGTTAGCAATATGAGCTACAAATCCTTGTATGTCCACCTCTGCCGGACAAGCCAACTGGCAGGGAGCAATACAATCACCGTTATGTTCTGCCAGTAATAGCTCCAAGCCCAGGCGGCGAACACCCATAACCTTATCTGTATTGGTTCTAACTACCATCCCTTCACTGACCTTAGCCCCGCAGGCTTGAACCAGTCCCCGGGCACCCTCGATTTCTACCAGACATTGCCGGCAAGCGCCAAAGGGCTTTAACCGTGGATCATGGCAAAATGAGGGGATATTAAAACCGTTTTCCCTGGCTACTTCGAGAAGGATGCTGTCCTTTTCCGCCAATATTTCTTTTCCGTCTATGGTGATTTTTACTTTAGACACCTTTTACTTCCCCCCTCTCCTTTCCCGTTGTCACGGTAATAGCATTGAACTTGCACACACTAATACATAAGCCACAGCGGGCACACATCTCCTGGTTAATGGTAAACGGCATTTTCTTTTCACCAGTTATCGCTCCGGTAGGACATTCCCTGCTGCACCGGCCGCATCCCTTACAAGCATCAGCTAACACCTGGTAACTAATCAGGGCTTTACACTTTTTAGCCGGGCACGCTTTATCGAAAATATGAGCTTCATATTCGTGCCTGAAGTATTTGATGGTAGTTAAAACCGGGTTGGGTACCGTTTGACCAAGTCCGCACAGAGCTCCGGCACTAATTTTTTGCCCTAATTCTTCTAACAGCTCAATATCTCCGTCCCGGCCCTCACCGTTGGTAATGCGTTCCAGTATCTTCAGCAGCTGCTTGGTACCAACCCGGCAAAATGTACACTTACCGCAGGATTCGGACTTGGTGAATTTCAAGAAAAATTTGGCCACGTCAACCATACAAGTTGAATCATCCATAATGAGCATGCCGCCGGAGCCCATGATGGCCCCAATCTTTTTCAGAGAATCATAATCCACCTGTGTATCTGCCAGACTGGCCGGTATGCAGCCACCTGAAGGGCCGCCCGTTTGCACTGCCTTAAGTTTTCTGCCGGAAGATAAACCACCGCCCACATCGTATACAATTTCATTAATGGTAATTCCCATCGGTACTTCAACCAGACCGCCCCGGGCAATACTGCCGGCCAGGGCAAATACCTTGGTTCCTTTACTGTTTTCCGTACCGAAACGGCTAAAGGAGTCACCGCCGTTTAAAATGATCCAGGGTACATTAGCAAAGGTCTCAACATTATTTATGGATGTCGGTTTACCCCAAACTCCTGATTGAGCGGGAAATGGCGGTCGTATCCGGGGCATGCCTCTTTTCCCTTCCACCGAGGCAATCAGGGCAGTCTCTTCGCCGCAGACAAAAGCACCGGCACCTTCTCTGATCATGATATTAAAGCTGAAGTTGCTGTCCAGGATATGACTCCCCAGGTACCCCTTTTCTAAGGCCTGGGCAATGGCTATTTTCAGACGTTTAATGGCCAGTGGATACTCGGCCCGGATGTAAATGTATCCATTTTCCGCCCCCATCGCATACCCGGCTATCAGCATTCCTTCCAGCACGCTGTGGGGGTTACTTTCAAGTACACTGCGATCCATGAAAGCACCGGGGTCACCTTCGTCTGCATTACAAATCACATATTTCTCGCGGCCCGGGGATTTTCTGGCAAAAGACCATTTTGTTCCGGTTGGAAAGCCTGCGCCGCCTCTCCCCCGTAAGCCTGAACGGCTAATTTCTTCAATAACTTGTTCCGGTGTCATAGACTTTAGCGCCTTCTCGATGGCCTTGTAACCACCTACAGACAGATAGCTGTCAATATTTTCCGGGTTGACTACACCGCAGTGTTTGAGGATAATTCTCTGCTGTTTATCTATAAAATCAGCATCAGGGGTTTTTATTCTATCGCTATATACAACCCAATCCATAATGGGTGTGCCACCCTGTATGTGTTCATGCACTATTCGGGCCACCTGCTCGGGCTGTACTTTACCGTAGATATACCTGCCCCCGTTCAGAGAACGAACTTCAACCAGTGGCTCGTTGTAACACATACCCATGCAGCCGCTAAATGTTAATTCTACCGCCAGGCCCTCCAAAGCAGTCTTAAATGTGTCATAAACCTTTTGTGCCCCGGCGGCAATACCGCAGCTGGCAAGGCCAACATTCACCACCGTGGTTACGCCTGACGTATTCGCTGAGGTTGAGTTAGCATGTTCATTCACTTAACTCACGCCCTTCCGTTAACCTGCTTTGGCTCTGACTTTGCTCCACAAACCCTTTGTCCTCAACCTTTTGTTTAAGCATTTTCTTCACCTTTTCAGGGGTCATCCGGGCAAAAGTTTCATTATTCAAGGTCATAATCGGTCCATGACTGCAGCATCCAAGACAGGCCACATGTTCCAATGTAAACTTACCATCCGGACTTGTATGGCCCGGTTTGGCCTCTGTCACGTGCTGTACAGCTTCTGAAATTCTCTCAGCACCGGCCAGGTGGCAGGCTGTACCATGACAAACTTGTATAAAATTCTCACCCAGTGGTTCTAAACGAAATTGGGAGTAAAATGTGACTATGCTGAAGAGCTCACTGGTTGGTATTCCAGTCAACTGGGAAATGCGTTCCAGCATTGATTGGCCTATATAACCATAGGTGGCCTGGACTTGCTGAAGGATCATAATGGCAGCGCCTTTATCGGAGTTGTATTTATTAACAATCTGATCTATCGCATCGAAATTTTCCGCGCTAAACTTTAAACTATCCGGATTGCTCATTTTCTCACCCCTTCGTGCTGCATAGCGGCAAGAAGTGTTTTTTTAGATGCGCTGTGCCTTTCAAAGAGGCTGACAATCTTAAGGGTTTCTAATGTTTTAACCCAGGGCAGCTTTTCAATTTTATTCGCCACTTCCTGAACCGTTACAGGTGCTTCAATCATTATTACTATGTCACAGCTCCCCACTACGGGGTCAACAAAATCAACTTCGATCATCTCTTCCAGCTCCCGGAGAATCTGAACAAACCCCTGCTGTTCTACATCATCATGCACGGTTACCATTAAGTAAGCCCTCAGACCCATGTGGTTAACCCCTCCCTTATGTTTGTTTTTACGGTGCCATTTACTTAATTTCCTGATTGTTAAAATAATTATTTCACAGTATCCAGATCCTGTCATCGTACGTTAGGGTGGTTCTTTGGCTTACGAAGAGACTGTTCTTTACCCGCGAAACCTACCCAATAAGGTAGCAAAACTACCCGCCCGGGTAGTGAAAAAATACCCGGGATATTTGCTATCCCGGGTTTACACACCTAATTAATAAGTTATATGATATCCTTCTCTAACAGCTTTGCCACCAGGGCTATCCGATTATTGACGTTTAGTTTACGCATGATATTTTGAATATGAAACTTAATTGTATTCTCACTGAGATACAACTGCTCGGCAATTTCTCTGTTTTTTAACCCCTGGGCCACTAATTTAGCAATAGATATTTGCTGTTCTGTTAAAAGAGAAAGGGAAGAGTTCTTGTTTGGTACTTCCTTTAATTTATTTACAATACTAGCAGCAACCTGAGAATCCAATACTGTTTCTCCTCTAACCACCGCCCTTATCGCTCTTTTCAATTCAAAAATCTCGACATTTTTAATCAAGAATCCTTTGGCCCCGGCCATCATAGCCTGGACTATATAATCTTCCTGCTCTGCGTAGGCAGTTAAGATGATAATTTTGATATCCGGGTAAAGCTTGGTTAGGGTTCTACAAATGTCTATACCTCTCTCCTCGGGCATACGCTCATCCAGCAGTACCACATCAGGGCGGGTAGTTTTTATTAACTTTATTAATTCCCTGCCACTTGAGGCCTCCCCTATCACATTAAAGTCAGGTTCCCCTTGCAGGGTCAGTTTAAGACCTTCCCTTACTATCTCATGGTCATCCACTATAATAAGGGAGATAGCGTTCATCTCAGTCAACTCCTTCTACTGGGATTACCGCATGTATCTCTGTCCCTCCCGAGTTCAGCCGACGGATTTTCAGGGTTCCATTAATATACTGAGCCCGCTGCAACATATTTTTTATGCCGAATTTATTTTCATCCGGCAGATTTTCCATGATGTTTTCATTAATACCAATGCCGTTGTCAATAACAGTTATCACAATTTTTTTATCACAATATGATAAATAGATTTTTATTTTCGTAGCTGAGGCATGTCTTAAAGCATTCACCAGGGCCTCCTGCACTATACGAAAAGCAATGTTGCGAACCGTAGCTGGTAATTTGGGTACTGTACCGGAAGTTTGAACAGAGATACCAACTGAACCGGCCTGATTTAAGTCACGTACCAGGCTTTCTATACTTTCCTGTAAACTAAAAGATGCTTCCTTAGAACCAGATTCACAGACAACCGTACGCACCTCTGTAACAGCTTTGTTAACTAAGCCTTCCAAATATTTAAGTTTGGCATATACCGGTGATTGAGGGGAAAGCTCATTAAAACACCATTCAAGGTGTAAACCTATGGCAAAGAGTATCTGCAGTACATTATCATGCAAATCACTCGCTATCCTATTTCTTTCTAAATAAATAGCCTGCTCTTCACGGGCCCGGAAGAGAATATTATACATATTCTTAAGTTCCCGGTTCTTTTGTTCCAGTTGTTCCTTTTGTTGGCAGGCAACCCGGTAATGTGCTTCCGCTTTATCCTTGAGCCTGAGGGTGTCTTCAAATAACCTGGCATTTTCTAAGACAATGGCCGTTTGATTACCAAGTATTTGCAGAATGGACTGGCATACAGCGTCACTTTTATACCGGGGAAAGAACAGTATTATTAAACCCAGTGGTTTATTTCTAATCATCATGGGAAATATGACAACATCCTCAAAACCGTATCGCCGGCGCATAAAGCCCAGGCTTTGATCATTTTTTACATTCAGACGACATATGCCGTAAGGATAAGAGAAATCATGGTCGGCAGTTAAAGTAGAAAAATATGCATCTAATACTTCTTTCTCCGCACAAGGTTCCGGTACATGAACACTGGCCAACCTGTCTGTTTGCATCATGATTATGGCATACTTGGCATCGGTTATCTGAATCAGCGATTGACCTATGGCGAAAAGAAGCGGTTCAACCCCTTTGTTAAGCATGGCCAGGTTGTCAGATATAACTTGCAGTGATAAAAGCGCAATTTTTAAACGCTGGCTCTCCTTTTCTAATTTTTCAACAAGTGCCCGGTTCTCAATAGCTACGGCTACCGGCCCGGCAATCCCCACACAGAGTTCCACCTCCTCCTCGGTGAACGGACGACCCGGATCCTGTCTCTTAATAACCAGGGCCCCAATTAATTCTCCCCTGGAAACAAGCGGTACCAGCAGAATATATGTTTTATCAGATTCTTCTGAAAACACAACCGGCACATTATCTTTTTTTACCCGCTCCCACTTCTCTTCCATATTTTTTTGAGTAAAAAGAATATCCTGCCCCTGTGATTCCACAACCAATGAGGCAAATGTTATACTCCTACCCTTTTTAGCTCCCAGGAGGTAACATTTAACCGGACCTAAAACCTGTGCTACAAGCTTATTTGTCTTTTTTAATATTTGATCAAAGGGCAGGATATTACTTACTGCCCGTGATACTTCAAGAATGGCCAGTGTTTGAGCGGCCTTTTTTTTCAGGAGTTCATATAGTTCTTCTATTTCCTTTTGAGATTGAGAAAGGTTGATATTACATTTTTGCATTTGGATAATACTTTTTTTTAGTTCGCTATAATGTGTTTTAGTTGAATTTTTTACACCGATCAGTCTTTCCAGGGCAGCATTTTTGACCATAATTTCGTTAGGATATTGCTTATACCCGGAGGGATGAAGTAACTTTACCATATCAATGGCATGCTTCCTTCGGACAACTGCTTTTTGGTTATTTATTACCTTAAGTATGTGGGCCATTAAACTCACCCTCTCCATCTAATTAACCAGAGAATGCCCGGGAGAGTATCCCACATATATCCGTTAGACCGGCATCCCTGGGATTGGTAATTAGACAGGCGTCTTTTACCGCATTAGCACTAAGAGTATGGATGACTTCTTCTGAATATAGGCAACCGGCCCCGGCAAAACTCTCAACTATCCCTAATTCTCTAGCCAGGCCCCTGACGGCCTCAATGGCACCCCTGGCCCTCTCCCGGAGGTTTGTACCGCCTGCGGGTTGACCTAATGCTTCGGCAATATCCGCTAATCTTTCTATACATGCAGGATAGTTATATTCCATTACATGGGGGAGAAGAATTGCATTAGCCATACCGTGTGGTAGATCAAACTTTCCTCCCACCTGGTGAGCTAAAGCGTGAACCGCCCCTATCAGTGCGTTTGAAGCGGCTATTGCAGCCAGCAAGCTTGCTTTGGCCATTGCGTCCTTGGCCTCCAGGTTTGTTTTGCTGGCCACGGATTTCCCTAAATAAGCGGAAATTAAACGAATGGCGGTGAGAGAATAGGAGTCGGTAAGAAAATTGGCAGCCAGGGAGACATATGCCTCAATTGCATGGGCCAGGGCGTCCATGCCGGTATTGGCGGTTAGTTGAGGATCCTTTGTGGTTAAAATAAGCGGGTCAGTTATGGATATATCGGGAACCAGTGATTTACTAATAAGAATCATTTTTAAATTACGCTTACTGTCCATAATCACCGCAAATTGTGTAATATCTGCCCCTGAACCCGCCGTACTGGGCACCATAATCATAGGGGGCAGCGGGTTGGTTATTTTATCTACACCTTCATAATCGTGAATTGTGCCGGGATGAGTAGCCATTACCGCCACGGCTTTAGCTACATCTATCGGGCTACCGCCGCCTATTGCTACAATTGCATCACATTTAGAATCTATATATGCACGGGTGGCCTGCTCAACTTCATAATCTTTAGGGTTCTCTGTCAAGTCATGCCAGATTTCATAATCAACCTCTTCCTGCTTTAAAAATGGTAATGCCACGTCAATCCACCCTGCATCTAAAACACCAGGGTCTGTTACCACGAAAACTTTTTCCGCCCCCACTCTCCGGGCACAATACCCCACCTGCTTTATGGCACCTCGGCCAAATATTATTTCCGGTATCCTGAACTCCTGGTTAAACATCTCCGTAACATCAACTCCCACCGAAAAACTTTACCAATATTAATAACATTCTATCTTTTTCTCATATTTCCTTTTAAGTTAAAAAATTACAAGAGTTTTTTTCAAAAACACTTCACAATTAAAAAAGCATAATTTCCTAAACAAAAACAAAGGGATTTTTACAGAACTATATCTCAATCCGTATCTAAAATAAAAAATCCCGGAAACCCTTGATTTTAAAGGGTTTCCGGGATTTTAAACTGGTCGGGACGACAGGACTTGAACCTGCGACCTCTACCACCCCAAGGTAGCGCGCTAGCCAAACTGCGCCACGTCCCGATGGCCAACTGCAAAAATTATTATAGCTGTATGCTCGCAAAATGTCAACCCTTTATGTTATTAA
>JACDOL010000025.1 GCA_017656165.1 Desulfotomaculum sp. | reverse complement strand
TGTTTATTAAAATACTAAAGTTTATTAAAAGAATTTAATACTTACACTTTCTCTGTATTTTTAGGGGATGAAATTCGTGGCCAAGGTAATGAATTACTTAATCCCATGCATAAGTTCTGTATTTAAAGCTGAACATTTTAAAAAAGAACTTCAAACCAAAAGGTACTTATATCAAGCAGATGTTGAACATTCATTTGACGGAATACTGGTAACTGATTTAGCAGGAAAGATCAGCTATGTTAATTGTCCCTTAGAAATTTCCTTAAAGACAAAAGCATTTAACTTAAGGGGTAAAAGCTTTTATGCCATTTGGAACAGAATTAACTTTCCTGCAGCTAAAAGCGACCCTTCTATTAATATTGTTTCAGACTTAAAAGATAACTTCAAAGAATATAATTAGAGCATTCCCTTGCATAATTTAAATCTTCCTTTTTCTAAAGCAAAAGTTTACACCACCCTCATTTATGACCAGGCAGGAAACACACTGGTATTTTCTGGTTTTGGGTGAATGAAGATTATTATGCCAGCAAGTTCATGAAAAATATAGCCAAACTGTGCATCTCATCCATCGATAATGATAACACTTTAATAAAAAAGTGCGCCCAGGTAGTTTCTTATCTTGACTGGGAAACTCGAATACACAGCCACCAGGTTATTAAATATGCCAGTATAATTGCAGACTGTGTTGGTCTGACAGAAGATGAAAAATATAATTTATGTGCTGCTGCACTGCTGCATGACGTGGGAAAAAGTAAAATACCGAAAAAATATTAAACAAACATGGTAAGTTAACGGATGAAGAATATCAGCTCATGCTGGTTAAACTGCCGCAATCCAGCTTCGGCTCAAATTATAAAAACTAGTGAGATCCAGAAATTCACTTGCTTCTTGCGTGAAGGAGGGATACCATATCTTGTTGGCAGTTCCTGAGATTTAATAGAAAATTGTCCAAAGTGGGGTGAAAATAAATATGTTAAATCTTAAATCTCTTAAAGTTAAAATAGCGTTAATAATAACCGCCTGTACCACATTAATCTTTGCTGCAGTTTCTTGGATTATTTATAATCAATCCGCCTCAATTCTGGAGGAAGAAATTGTAAGTGCTGCTACAAACAATGTACATCACAATTCACAAATAATTGATAACTGGCTTATGGGGATAAAAAGGGAAGTAAATATTATAGCGGACACAACAGCAGTTAAAAGTATGGACTGGGAACAGCAGCAGGCTTTCCTAAAAAGAGAAGTTAAAAAGGATGAATCATACGAAGCTTTTTTGGTAGCAGATTTAGACGGGAACGCCTATGCCACTTCAGGGGAAGCAGTTAATGTTGCCGGCAGACAATATTTTCAGGAGGTTAAAAAATCAGGCAGTGTTGTCATATCTGATCCAATTATAAGCAAAGTATCAGGAGATATGGTTGTAGCGGTGGCCGCTCCCATATACAGTGAAGATAACTCTGCCCTTGGTGGGGTGCTGATTGCAACTATAAAGTTAAATTACCTGCAGGAGCTGGTAAAAGCAATGACTATCAGCGGCAGTGGTTATGGAGTTATAATTAATTCTGATATGACAGTTATTGCCCACCCGGATAAAAAGTGGGTCAACAGCAAAAAGATATGGGATGAAAGTGAATCTTTAAAAGAACTAGGAATTAAGGCAGCCAATGGTGAAAGTGGGTACGGCCATTACATATACCAAGGGATAGAAAAAGAAATGGCTTACGCCCCGCTGAAACTTACTAACTGGGCTGTGCTTCAGACTGCAAACACCGCTGATGTGATGGCACCGCTGTCTAAAATTAAATTTTTGTCACTGGCATTTACATTAGCAGCAATTGCAGTTATGTTGCTTGTGGCTGTCATAATTGCAAATTATATATCTAAACCCATCACGCTGTTAAGCAGAACTGCAGAAGCAGTAGCTGAAGGGGATTTAGCCAAAAAGGTTAATATCGGCCGCAACAGAGACGATGAAATTGGTACGTTAGCATCTTCATTTCAAAAAATGGTTGAAAATTTAAAATCAATTATAGCAGATGTTAAAAACACTGCTGAAACACTTGCCTCTCACAGCCAGGAAATGGCCTCGTCCAGCGAAGAGGTCAGTGCTAACATAGAAGAAGTGGCCAGTACCACCAATGAAGTTGCCGCCACTTCAGCTCAAAGCACTGAAAATGCCGAAAAAGCTGCCCAGGAGTCTGAACAGGTACAGAAAGTGGCAGAAGAAGGAAATAAAGCAGTGCAAGAGGCAGTAGAGAAAATACACTCCATAGCCTCCAGCGTTAAAAATGTTTCTGCTACGGTTTATAAACTTGGTAAGCAGTCTGAAGAAATAGGAAAAATAATCAACACTATAACCGGTATAGCTGAACAAACAAACTTACTGGCTTTAAACGCTGCCATAGAAGCAGCCCGGGCCGGGGAACACGGCAGGGGGTTTGCAGTAGTTGCTGAAGAGGTTCGAAAACTGGCCGAACAATCTGCTGCTGCCGCTAAGGAAATAACCAACTTAATAAATGAAATTCAAATTGGTGTTGGTGAAGCTGTAAACGCCATGGACCAGGGTGTCAATGAGGTAAATGAAGGGGTTCAGATAGCAAATAAAGCCGGTGTTTCTTTAGAACATATTATAGAAGCCGTAAGAAAAAATACTGCTATGATTCATGATATTGCCACCGGTTCTAAACAAGCAAATGAAGGCACCCAGCAGCTTTCAGCTGCAGGTGAACAAATTGCTTCTGCCATTCAACAGGTATCTGCTTCTGCCCAGGAAATAGCAAATATAGCAGAAGAATTAGAAAGTGCAATTTCTAAATTTAAAATTGAGATAGCAGTATCAGAAAATAATGAACAGGTGAATGAAAGTAACGATTAAAAAAAGGGGTGCCTTCCAGCGCCCCTTTTTATAACCTCCTTATTTTATTTTTCCTAATCGGCTTATCTGAAGTGTATCTTTTAATTTCTCCATTGGGTGAATTTGGTTCGGCAGTTCCTCCCACTACAATTTCTGGAATACGCATGGTGGGCTGGGCATCAGATACTGGAACACCTTGACCGTCTTTACCGCAGGTGCCGATAGCAAAACCCAGGTCGCTGCCTACCATGTCAATTATTCTTAAAACCTCCGGGCCGTTGCCGGTTAATGTAGCACCACGTACCATTGGTCCTATTTCCCCATCTACTATTAAGTACCCTTCGGCCACATCAAATACAAAATCCCCTGTAGTTGTATTGACCTGACCTCCACCCATTTTCTTCACCAGGAGTCCTTCTTTAGTCTCTTTAATAATCTGCTCGGGGGCAGTTTTTCCTGGTGCTATGTAAGTATTGGCCATTCTAGGTATTGGTTTATATTGATAAGACTGCCTGCGCCCATGCCCGTTAGGTTCCACACCTTCTTTCATGGCCGTGAGGCGGTCATACAAATAATCATTTAGAACCCCGTTCTTTATAAGCTCCACAGGGCGGGATCTTACACCTTCATCATCAAAACTGTACGATCCATATTTGTCAGTCATGGTAGCATCATCAATAACTGTAATTAAATCTGATGCCACTTTCTGTCCCTTCTTCCCGGCATATACAGAAAGCTCACGCTGTACCAGATCAGCCTCTAAACCGTGACCGCAAGCTTCATGTACCATAGTCCCCCCAGCCTCACCTGCCATTACACAGGGCATATTTCCTGTGGGGGCAGGTTGGGCATCCAGCATTTTTACAGCCCTGACTGCAGCATTTTTAGCAAACTCTGCTGGGTCCACCCTGTCAAATAATTCAAACCCACACATACTGCCCACTGCATCATACCCGGTTTGAATGGTGTCACCATCAGCAGCCACCGCATTTACCATCAACCTGGTACGTACTCGTTCATCTTCAACATATTCACCATTACTGTTGGCTGTAATTACCTGCTGTACACTGTCACCGTACCCAGCAATAACCTGCTTTATTTTTTGGCTGTCCACTGCCCGGGCTGCCTTTTCAGCTTCCTTGACCACTTCCACCTTATCACTGGTGGCAATATCCTCAGGCCGCTTTTCAAATTCAAAATTAAGCTGGTTATTTAATTTTGATAAATCAATATTATAGTCTTTCTTCCCACTTTTAACAGCACGGCTGACAAGTTCTGCAGCCTCAAGCAGTCCTTTTTTACTTAAGTCATTGGTATAACCGTAAGATGTATTTTCCCCGGACAGCACCCGGATTCCAGCCCCCGACTCATACCCGGACTGTACTCTTTCTATCCTTCCATCTTCCATTCCAATACCAGTAACCTTTTTCGTTTCCACAAAAATATCCGCGAAATCGCCCCCGTTGGAAAGGGCTGTTTCCAGTACTTCCTGCAGAATTTTTTTATCCATGTATAAGCACCTACCTCTTCAATTCCTATGTATATATTAGACTGAAGCTAGTTTATTGTCCACCATTTTGCTGACTATTATGCAAAAAATGGTACTGAACCGAAGGCAGAAATACATTACTTCTACCACAATTCTTTTCCAATACTTCTTTTACCTGCAATTCTTCCCGCGGATACTTCTCAGAATAAAAAACTAATGTAAAGCTGCCCTGCACTGTATTTTTTGAATCATTGTTATTGCTATAAGGTTCTATAACAAACTGTGAGATCTCACTGTAATTAGACCAATCAGCCGTATTTTCCAGCCATTGAAGGTAATTTAATATACCCCTGTAATCACCCTCAACAGTTATATCAACCGGAAGTTCTAAATAATATTCTTTTTCAATATAGCTTTGAGGAGATAATTCTTTAATATTAATTCCACAGTTTACTGCACCCCTGTCTAATTTTACAAGCATCTTGCCACCCGTAATATCCCTGGCAAACAGCTTTGTAATTTCGGTTAAATTTGTCCTTACGTCTCCGGCTTTATCCTTTTCTATGTCCAGCTTGTGTGATGCTGCGGCAGCCTTACGGATTTCCTGCTGGACAAGCTGAATTTCTTGGCTTAAATTTATGTATTCTGTTATCTGCGGCTGTAAAAGGCAGCTGTATAACAGGTAAACTGCCGCTGCACCTGCAAATACAAACAGCAGTGCTCGCTCTCTAGGGGTTAATTTATTCACTGCCTTCCTCCTCCAGTAAAAAAGCATAAATATTAAACAGCATCAGCGGGCTGTCATGTTCCTCTCGCCGCGCAGTTTTTAATATTACTTCGTCAAAGTAAGGCAGCTGCTGCAGCTTAAAAATAAACAAGCCCACCGAGGAAAGTGATGTTCCAGCACCTTTTAAAATTAACACCTTCTTGTCCTTTTTATTATTTTCATTATTTTTATCCTTACCAGCTGTTTCATGCTGCTTATATTCATATCCAACCAGGCTGTCAATACCGCTCGCCTGCTGTTCCTTCACACCTGTTCCTTTTCCTGGAGCCTGCTGAAAAATTTCTATTCTTGTCAGTTCTATTCTTGTCAGTGAAATATCTTTGGGAGTGGAATAATTAATATCTTCAAGCAGTTCATACCAGTTAATATTTTTTTGAAGGAGACTTTGCAGCTGGATTAGCTTTTTTTGCTGTTCAGTATTATCATTTCTGGCACTATTTAACTTTCCAACAGCAGGAGCTGCAGAAGCCAGTTCCATTTTTAATTCTTTCAGCTCTTCCCGCTTCATTTTCAGCTTAGATAAGAACCCACCATAAGAAGCAGCTGCTATACATATAAACAGAGTAATAAGAGCAATTCCCACAAGCCTAGAAATAATAAAATGAGGCCTGCCCTGCAGATCCCTGGGCAGTAAATTAATTTTATACATGAGCTTCAAACTCCTTTAAGGCCAGGCCCAACGCTGCACTGTACACACTTGTTGACTCTGCCTGCTGCGATACGGAAGTTGATATCTTTAACCGGTGGATTCCTACTTTAACCGGCAGGCCCAGTTCTCTGCTGAAAGCAGTAGAAATATCATGCTCGTCAACAGCTTCCCCGGTAATAATAACTTCCTGCAGCAGTTGAGGGAAATGATAGTTAAAAAGCTCTCGGGCAGTTCTAAATTCATTAAATAACCGGCTGAAGTCACCACCGGAAATATGTCTTTTCCCCACGTCCAAAACACGTACATACTGGATATATCTATTCTGAAGTATTATCAGCTGGCTGTTGTAACTGCCAATATTAATCACCGCTGCCGGTTTATCAGCTGCAGCAGCCCAAAATTTAGCCACCCTCCATAAGGCAAAAAAATTTAAATCAATGGAACTTAATTTTATACCTGCTAATTTAAAAGCTTCATAAAATAAAACTGCCCGCTGGCGTGGAACAGCTATTAACAAAACGGGAATTTGTCTTGAGCTCAATGGGCTTAACCCCAAAGGTACATGTCTTATAATCCAATCATCAGCTGCTTCAGGCAGTAAGCCTCTAGTTTCATAATACACTGCTGTTTCCAGTTCTTTTTCTTTCATCACAGGAAATGCTGTCACCTTTAACAAAAGCCTGTCACTGGGCATAGAGGCAGTGACAGGTTCTCCGTTATATTTTTCTTGATCAAATAAATTTTTTAAAACAGCAGCAAATTCATCAATATTAAGCTGATTAAAATTAACCTGCAGGCAGCTTGATCTGAGGGCGGTTACAGCAGGGGTCCCCTTTTGTAATACAACTTTAGACATTTTTATTTTTTCCAACCCCACATCTACTCCAACAGCCGTTCTTTTAAAAAATAACCTGGGTAATCTCAAAACAGTCACGACCTTTTATTAAAATACCCCGTACTTTTCTTTCCAGCTGGTAATAGTAATAATCACTTCTCCAGTCTCTGCCTGTTTCTGCAGTTTTGCATTAACCAGCAGGGTCTTTTTACGCTTCTTGTAATAACCTTCTGAAGTTATCTCTACCCTAACTTCCTCATCTGAGCGTAAAATTGTTTTTACTTTAACCTTTACACTACCACCGGCAAAGGGCACTGGATCGTTAAATTCAGATGACCACTCTTCCCAGCAAAAGTTTTCCTTTAACCTGGCCAACACCATTTCCACTCCTGCCTCGGCAGTATAATATACCTGTATCTGCTCCCTGTTTAAGGCATTCCTTGAACTGGTATTATAAACCAGGGATAAAGCTGTACCACCAAGCAGCAGTATTACAGTCAAAATAACCATTACTAATAGCAGAACTTGACCCCGCCTGTTAAAGAACATAATAGCTCCCCTCAGTTAATTACCAAATGTGCGTACAGCAACTGTGGTAACCAGGGAAATGTCTTTTGTCCCCTTCATACCGGCAGTTAATACTATTTTTACCAGCGCCACATCACTGGCGGGGGCGCCAGCAGGTATTTTGCTGCCGTGCTGGTTAAAATATTCAAGCTTTAATTCTTTAATATAACTGGAAACGGGAAGGCCAACACCGCTGAACTCCCTGGTTAGTTCGTTTTCGTTGTCAACATAATAACTCGCTACCCGGTAACCTTCCCTAAATCTTAAATATTCACTGTCTTGTTGAGGTTGAAATCCCATTTCTTGATCCTTAAATACCAGCTCGGTGCATGTTCTGGCTTCCCGGGATATTTTATCCATGGCTATCTGCAGGTTTTCCTGTAGTTCAATTTCTTTGCAGTCCTGCGTCCAGGTTAAGTGTCCCTGCAGCATCAGCGACATGACAGCAGTAATGATTATTCCCATGATAGATAACGCTATCAGCAGTTCTATTAAGGAAAAACCTTGTTCACCTGTGGAATCCAGGACAATCACCTCAAACCTTTAAGCATAGTAAAAGAGATTTCTTTTTGTCTGCCGTTAACCGGGTAGCGCAGGTACACCGTTACCGTTTTTAAGTTATAACTGCCGCATTCTACCGTTATCCTGTACAGCCATTTCCCTCCTGGCGGTGGGGCTGAAATTTCCTGCCAGCCAGTTGAATTTACCTGGCTGTATTTTTTAGCTTTCACAGTTTCCATAATGCCCTGGGCTAAATTAACCGCCTGGATGTTTATCAGGTTGGCTGCTGCTTGTCCTCTACCCTGTATCAGCATTTGTCCCAAAGGTACTATAACCATTAGTATTATAGTTAACGAAATTACAACTTCAACCAGGGTAAACCCCCTTTGATTGCAGCACTTACTCATTGTAAAGATCCCCACTTATAAGCCGGTTTGGTATCGCTGACCCTTACCCGGCCGGTTACACTGGCCACCACCACATACTTGTACACCCGGCAGTACTTATTATAAATAGATACCGTACCCCCACCACTTCTCGGTATGCCCTTCTGGTTTATTTCCATCCTGTGTTCAGGAAATGTTGTGCCCTGAAGAACAAGTCCTTTTGGCAGCTTTACCGATTTAAGAATCTGCATGCTTTTATACACGTTATACTTGTCGTGAGCAGGATAAAAAGCAATCCCGTAACTGGTGGGGGATTCCTCTGCCAGAGCCCGCTGTTGGATATATCTAATATCACTGGCCAGCTGCTGGGCAGCAGTTTCTAACTGCCCCCGGTTGAAATAACCGAGATATCCTGGTAGAGCAATTGAAATAAAAACACCGAGAATGGAAAGAACCATCACCAGTTCAAGTAACGTGTAACCACGGCAGTTAAATTTAGCTAATCCTCTAATATTCAATTCCCGTCCACCTGCAGTGAAGAGGAATCTGACATACCGTCACCTATTTTTTCCGCACTATCACCAATTAATGGCTCTTTTTCATTTTCTGTAACCAGGATATCATCATCGTCCCCGCTTGTTGGTCCTTCGGACCAGAGAACGTAGCTATCTTTACTGCCTTCATCTATTTGATAATGATAAGCACCTCCCCAGGGGTCTGCCATACTGCTGCCCCAATGGGGATACCCGTTATCTTGCATCAACTTTTCAAACTCACCAGTCGATGGATACTCTTCATTTTCTATTAGGTAAAGCTCAACCAGGTTTTGCATTGATTTTAGTTCAGCCTTTGTCCTGCCGATCTTGGCCTTTTCATACTGGCCGGTAAAATTAGGTGCAGCAAAACCCGCCAGCAGACCTATAATAAGTACCACCACCATCAGCTCCAGCATTGTAAAGCCGCGGCAGGATTTAATAATCCTTAAAAAAGTATTCTTAAACATTAACAAATCCCTCTCCCTAATATTTAACTGATCCCACTATATTAAATATAGGTAGAACTGTGCCCATCACAACTAAAGCCACTATGCCCCCGGTAAATATTATTAAAACCGGTTCCAGTAATACTGACAACCTGCTGATGCTTACCTCTACTTCCCGTTCATAAGTATCTGCAATTTTCTCCAGCATGTACTCAAGCGTTCCGCTTTCCTCCCCAATCTTTATCATCTGTGATACCATGGGAGGAATTAAACTGCTTTTGTTTAATGCCAAAGCTATACTGCCGCCCCTCTGTAAACTCTCCCCTGCTTTGTCAATTAATTGAATATAAACACTATTACCCAACACCCCACGGCAGACTGCCAGCGCCTTAACCAGCGGCACACCAGTTTTAATTAAGTCTGAAAGTGAACGACTAAACCTGGCAATAATCATCTTAGAGTGAATGATGCCAATTACAGGAAGTTTTATTAATAATATATCTTGAAGAGTTTTTAAATGCTGGTTTTTTCTGCTGAAGCAAAGTCCTGCAGGCACAAAAAAAATTAATAAAACCGGTAGATACCAAAATTCAATTAACAAATTACTGACTTTAAAAAGCAGTTGGGTCAGCAGCGGCAGCTGTACATCAAATATTTTCATCATGTGTATAAAGTTGGGAAGGACAAAAATCATCATGGCCAATAACGAAAAAAAGGATGATATAAGAATTACTGCCGGGTAAACCAAGGTACTCTTAACTCTCTCTTTTATTTCATGCTCTTTTTCCAAATAATCAGCGAGCCTCTCCAACGTTTTACCCAGCTGACCAACTTTTACCCCTGTTTTGATCATTTGAATATATAAAGCAGGAAAAACACCGCGAAATTTTTGCATTGCTTCAGCTAGATCATATCCTGACTGGAGTTTCTTGATAAGCAGACTTACGGTATTTCTAAATTTTTTATCAGCGTGGTTAGAAATAACATCTAAAGCAGTAAGGATAGGAACACCGGCTTCAAGAAGTGTAGATAGTTGGCGGGAAAAAACAGCAAGCTCTTTGGTGCTAACCTTATTATTAAAAAATACGTTAATATTTTTGGGCTCAATATTAACTGTTTCATCAGCCGGCTCTAATCCAGTTATATAAAAATTAGCCCTGCGGAGCAGTTCTGCTGCAGTGAGTAAATCAGGTGCCTCAATTATTCCAGTCACCAGCCTGCCGCTGCTGTCCCTGGCACGGTATGAATATTTAATATACATAAAAACACCACGTTTTACAGTATATTTGAATTTTTGTAATATTCTATATAAAGAAATTATTTCCTGCTGTTTTTTGTAATAAATGTATAAATTTTTAAATTTTATTTTTCAAGAATTGAGTACGCCGCTTTAAATATTTCATCCGGTGTCGTCTGACACTGCCGGGCTTTTAGCAAACCATCCTCTTTTAATGGCACCATACCGTTTTTTATACCTAACCGTTTTATTCTCTTAGAATCTGCCTTGTTGTTAATCAGCTCCTTTATTTGATGATCAACAACCAGTATTTCATGAATACCCATTCTGCCCATATAACCTGAATTTCCGCATAATGAGCAGCCCCTTCCCCGGGAATAACTGCCGTTATAGGTTTCGGCACAGTGAAAGCAAATTTTACGTACCAGCCGCTGGGCTATCACGGCAACTACACTGGACGCAACCAAATAAGGTTCTATTCCCATATCTACCAGCCTGGTTAATGCTTCAGCAGCATCACTGGTATGCATTGTACTTAGTACTAGATGACCGGTACTGGCCGCCCTTACTGCTATTTTTGCAGTTTCCGAATCCCTTATTTCACCAACCATAATTACATCCGGGTCCTGGCGCAGAATGTATTTTAATCCTACGGCAAAGGTCAACCCAGCTTTTTTATTGACCTGAATTTGATTTATCCCTTTTATCACATATTCAACAGGGTCTTCAACACTAATGATGTTTTTAGCTGGAGAATTTAATTCACTGAGAACAGCATACAATGTGGTAGTTTTCCCGCTGCCTGTGGGCCCGGTAATTAAAACCATTCCGCTGGTGCTGCGTATTATATTTTTGAATGTTCTGAAATTATAGTCGCTAAAACCAAGCTGATTGATATCTATTAACTCACTGTTTTTCTGAAGAATGCGTATGACAATTTTTTCACCAAAAATGGTAGGCATAGTTGAAATACGCAGATCGATTTTTTTGTCACGATCACTTAACTGTATCCTCCCGTCCTGGGGTAATCTCTTAACAGCAATATCCAGGTCGGCCATTATTTTGACCCGGGAAACCAGGGAGTTTAATACCCCTTTGGGTAAGAACATCATTACTTTTAGAATGCCGTCTACTCGCTCCCTTACCAGCACACAATCATCCTGGGGTTCTATATGTATATCACTCGCCCGGTCTGCAATGCCCTGGTTAAGAATGGAATTAACCAGCCGAATTACTGCCGATTCTTCCCCTTCCAGGTTGGAAGAAAATGCATTTGCATCCTCGTGCTTCTGATCTTGCTGGCTTAATTCCTGTTCTAGCTGCAGAACTTCAAAGTGCCGGGTAACTGCTGCGGTAATCTGCTGTTCCAGTGCCAGCACAGGTTTTATCTCTTTTCTGGTCATCTGCCGAAGTTCATCAATAACCACCATATTTAACGGGTCTGCCATGGCCACTGTCAATTCACGGCCTTCTGTTTTAATAGGAAATACCTTGTACCTGCGCATAAAAACTTCGGAAATTAAATGCAGTACTTCTTCCGGCACCCTGGGAGGAATAACTGCCCTTGGTATATGCAGTTTCCTCTCAAGTACATTAATTAAGTCCAGTTCAGATATAAACTGTAGTTTGACCAATACTTGTCCCAGTTTTCCCCCATTTTTCCTCTGCTCCGATAAAGCCAAATCCAGCTGCTCGGGGGTAATAATATTGCTGGCCAGCAGGAGCCGGCCCAGTTTTTTTTCACCAGCATCAAACAATTAATTTCCCCCCTTTAAATTTTCATCCTCCCCGGGTATAGGCAGCCAAAGCATTTGTTCATTATGTTCGACCGGCGGGTAATCTTCCTCTAAATATAGATTAAAAATTTGATAAGGTTTTTGTTTCCCATAAAGCCCATCCACAAAGGAATATTCCTTTGGATCCGGCTCAACTTCATGAAGCACGTAAAAATCTATAACCAGTGAGCAGGCACTGCTGTCGTAATCCTGGGGCTCAAATTTAACCTGGGATATGCTGTTTAACCTTGGATATTCTTCTACCTCTTTGAGGTAATTATAAATATCTTTATTTTTACCGGTAACATCCATAGAAACGCTGAATATACTGTAGTCTTTCCCCTGAACCTTTTTTAATGGTGAAAATTTGATGGTTTCACTATGAAGGTTATTTTTTTTGGCCATATAGTATAAATCCACCAGCAGCTGAGGCTCATTAACTGTATTGGGTACTAATTCATTTATTTTATCAATCTCCTTTTTTATTTCAACTGCTCGTTCTTGAAGTTTTGGTATGTCATCCCACTCCTCTGCCAGCCTGTATTCCAGCTGCCGCTGGCTATTATTTAATTTCTGCTGCAGCTGGTGGATTTTTGTCCACTGGGGCTCAAAAATAAATTTATAATACAAGATGATAATTACGGTAAATAAAAGCAAAGCAGCCAGGACCTTTTCCCGCCTGCTTAAACTATTTGAACCCTTTTTTACTGCTGAAAGTAAATTCATCTGTCCCCATCCCTTTATTTAACGTGCTGATTTAACATGCCTTCCAGCCGCTGAATTTGCTCTTCTGGCCCCTCATTTTTGAGCTGATCATTTTTAGCGCTCTCTTCCTCTCCCCTTCTGCCTTCAGCTGCACCTTTATATTTGACTCTAAACTGAACCGGCTGCGGCCCTTCCGCAAAAGGCACTTCACCCACCGCTGAAAGACTTACATTTTCAAATAAATCCAGGTTTCTCAGCCCTACCTGAACCTGGGCAGTTTCTACCGGGTTATTAGTTACAACTTCAATAATTAATTCTTCATTTTTTATATCTAACAGAGATACATAGCAGGCTCGGGGCAGAATAGAATTAATTTGTTTTATCAAGCCTGTTATTCCATGGCGGGTATTTTTTATCTCCCTCAAAGCAGTTTGTTTTCTCTGCAGCTCTTTTTTCAGCCCCGTAAGTTCTTCATAATACGGCTTTGCAGCATCAAGGTCATTTAACTGCTGTTCTAAATATGCCAGCTTGTTTTGGTAAATATCTA
This sequence comes from Desulfotomaculum sp., assembly GCA_017656165.1. Classification (GTDB taxonomy): domain Bacteria; phylum Bacillota; class Desulfotomaculia; order Desulfotomaculales; family Desulfohalotomaculaceae; genus Desulforadius. The sequence goes on along the minus strand of JACDOL010000025.1, from coordinate 13,274 downwards.
TTGTACGCGAAGGTATTAAATAGGCTCCCCCGGCTAATATGAGCAGAACCATGGAGGTAATAAAGTAATAGATATTTCGTTTTCGTTTTTGCCTTAATCTAATTATTCTCGGCGGTAAAAAATTTAGTTCTTTTTCTTTTACCTTCAATTATATCATCCTCGCTTTACACCGTTAAAGACATCCTGTGATCAGCTTGTTCAGCCTTACTAATCAGCCCAGGACCAGAATATGTACGGCTTCCCCGCATCATTAAACCGATAATACCGGCATATAAGGCTGCATGGTCTGCAAAGTCTCCCGCCTTACCTTTAAATTTTAATATCCCGTCCTGATTTAAACCAACTGACACAGGAACAGAAAACTGCTGGGCCACAATTTCTTTGACCCCGGGCTGGACTGCCAGTTCTCCCAACAGACATATATTATCCACTGTTCTGCCAAAATTACGAGACGAATAATAATCCATGTACCCGCGCATCTCCCCGGCCAGGGCGGGATAATCATTTTCTGTACTGTTATTAACTTTAAAAGGAATATCGGTATACATAAATAAGGATTTACCTTTAAAAATTACCAAATGACAGCCGTCTCTCCCCCCGTCAACAACCATAGTATCCTGGAAAGGGATGTGTTCAAAAAGCCTGTACAGCATATTAGGCAGTATATCAAAGGCCACCGGTTTTAAGCCCGCTTTTTCTAACAATAAAGCAAACTGCTCAGCCTGCCGGTGCTTCACTGCCGCCACCATCAGTTCCAAATATCGCTTTCCATCTTCTTCAATATCATCAAGCACCTTATAGTCAAAGGCATATTCGTTAGGAATTACCGGCAGGTAATCATTGATGTTCAGCTTCATCATGTTTTCTAGATCCTTGTCTTTTAACATTGGTACCCTGGCGTTACGGCATATTACTCCTGCATATCCTAAACCTGCAATCACCCGTTTAGCTTTCATATTTTTTTGTGAAAGAAAATCTTTTAGACATTGGGCACTTTCATATATCACATTGTTATTTACTTCAGCACTGAAATTACCTGGAAGAACAAGAGAACCATAACCATCAACATTAAAGTTTAACCTGCTGTCCATATGGCGTCCCTGCACCACATGAACTGTACTTCCACGGATATCTATAAATAAGGTAGAAAAAAAACTTTTTAACATAATCATCACCATTATTTCTTTTCAGTAATAAAATTAAATGTAAAGCCGCTCAGCGGATTACCGTTATCATCTACCAATGCCCCTCCAGGGATATTAACTATATAAACAGTATTATAATCCAACCTGTGCCTTGGATTAATCTTCAGTTTATTATTGGCAATAAACACCTTTTGAAGCTCTATAAATTTCCCTTCATTATTTTTTAGGGTTATATTATTAAACTTATCCCCCGGGTATATCTTGTCACTGTAACCCACTTCAATTAGTTGATTAACTTTAACATTTAACGCCCCTTGAGCGGGTTTAGTATTCACTACCCGGGGAGTACCTTCGTTTTGGTCAGGTTCTTGGGGAATATTTACTTCCCCAAATCCTTTATATGACCCGGTATTTTTATTTTTATCGTACCACAATGCCACCTGGTAATCGCAAACAGCTTGGTCATAAACCCCTCTAATGGAGATGGTAAGAAAATCTTCTGAAGCTCTTATTTTACCTGTTCCGGGTTTCCAGTTTAGATAGCTGAGCTGGATAATTTTATTATTGCTGTATTTATCAAAAAACCCGTTTACAACTGAGCTTTTCTTGCTGTTAAGTATGCTTTTAAAACTATTTACATCTGCCTCCTCAATACCTGTAATGCTGCCTTCTTTATCCTTATAGATTTCCAATGAATTAACATAAACTTCCCATTCCTTTACTGCCAGGTCTGCCCCTGCTTCAGCTATATAAAAAGCACGGGTTTGATCGCTAAAATCATCAATACTTCTGATTTCCGCAGCGGCCATGTATAAAACCAGGGATCCAATAATAAACACTACCGACATTACACCCATGACAGTTATCAGTGCCGTTCCCCGCTGGCTGTAAAAGTATTTCTTAATTTTAATAAAGCTAAGGGTCATAATGACGGTCCTTTCTAAGACTGGTAGATAAAGCGCTGTATACAGGATTTTCAGGTACAACAGTTATTTTTAATGTTTTGTCATCATTATCTTCAACCAGTATATCTTTAACTGCATCAAAATGTTGAACAATGTTTTTAATCTCCGATGTTTCTACTTCCGTCCAATTTTCATATTTCCTGATCAGGGTTACTGTTTTTTCCAGGGCGATCCTGGCCTGGTGGCTGTATTTTTTCTCATTGTTGTACTGGTTCAAAAAATGAAAATTGTGACTTAGTACACTGTAAATAACAATTAAAAAAATACCCATTAATGCTGAAACCATCATTAATTCCAGTAAAGTAAAGCCGCTGCTGTTTTTAAATCGATTAACCACTTTATCAACTCCCGGCTTAATATTAATCCTTGGGCGGAAGCCACAGTACAAGGTCATATTTACTTCTGCCATCGCCTACAGTTATTTTTAAAAACGTGCCATTGTAATTAATGTCATCCAGCCGGGGGACATAATTTATATTAAAATCACGGTTATCAACCGGGGTTATATTTTGTCCAGCTTCGTAGCAGGCCCTGATTCTTTCTGCCTCGGCTTGGGCCAGTTCAACCATTTGTACTAATCTAGCGTTCTCACTGCCAATGCGGCTGCTGGCAGCAGTCATTTGGGAAGCAAATAAAATTAAAATTCCCAGTACAGCCACTGCCATCATTACTTCTAACAGTGTCATACCTTTACTGCCGCCTAAAATTTTATTTAAGGCGCTCAAAAATTTCTCCCCTTCACAATTATCTTTTAATATGGCTGAACATATCCATCATCGGCAGCATTACTGATAAAATAATTACACTGACAATACCGCCGATAATTAGCAGCATAACCGGTTCCACAAGTGCTAGAAGCCTGGAAAATCCACTTTCTGCTTCTCGATCATAAAATTCGGCCATTTCTTTTAAAACTCTTTCCAGTTCCCCGGTTTCTTCTCCAATAGAAATCATATGTATCGTCATACCGTCAAAAAAATTAGCCTTAGAAAGGTTTTCAGCAAGGGATTCTCCTCTCTGCAGGCCCTGCTGCGCTAAAACAACCGCCTTTTGCGCCAGGGCATTGTTCACATTCTGTTTTATGTAATCCAATCCCTGCAGAAGGGGTATACCGCTTTTAACCAGTATATATGCCGTTCGAGCAAAGCGCACGGTAGCTACAGCCTTCAGCGTTTTACCTAAAAGCGGAACTTTAAGTAGAAGTGCATCCCGCTTCATTCTGCCGCCAGGAGTTTTAAAGAAGCGGTTTAAGAGCAGGCCTAGAAAAATTAACACAGTTATAATTGCAGCGATGTTATTACTAATAAATTCAGCCATGGCTATAACAATCCTGGTAATAAACGGCAGTTTACCCCCACTGGCAGTTATTACTGCCGTTATCTGGGGCAGCACAAAGGTAAAGAAAAAGGTAATTAAAGCTAAAGCCATAACAGCCATAAGAAAAGGGTACACGGCAGCAGATTTTATTTTTTGTTTCATGCGGTGTTCCCGTTCATAAAATTCCGCCATGCTGCGCAGAATTTCTTCCAGTGTCCCGCTTGCCTCCCCGGTGGCCACCATGCCCGCTAACAGGGGGGGGATTTGAGACTGCCGGTCTGCCATTGCCTCGGAAAGTGTCCGGCCGGTCTGAATTTCACGGTATATCCGTTCAGCCTCTAATCTTATTTTTTTATTTTGATTTTGCTGGGATATGATTTCTAAGCCCTTCAACAAATTTATCCCAGATGTCAAAACGACAGAAAGCTGGCGGCAGAATTGGCTTAAAGCATTATCACTTATTCCGGATTTTAAGCTTAGGTGGGAAACAAAAGACGTTCCTGTTAAGACTCCCTGCTTCTTAATTTCCACAGGCAGCAGTCCATTATTTTTTAAGCTTTCCAGGACACTTACTATGCTGTCCCCACTTACAGACCCGTTAACAATCTCCCCCCGGGAGTTAACGGCCCGGTAGCTGAATTCCGGCACAATTTATCACTCCCGCTGTTAATCCCTATAGATCAGGTGGTATATGTTACCCTTAACATCTCCTCAACGGTGGTAATTCCCTGCAGCACCTTCTGCTTTGCATCTTCCCATAAGGGCACCATTCCATGTTTTATTGCTGCATCACGCAGCTCATCGACGGGAGCCCTTTTATCTATCAGCAGGCGGTGCTCCTTACCCACTACCATGATTTCAAAAATTCCAATCCTGCCTTTATAGCCGGTTCTGCCGCAGTAGTCACATCCCTTTCCCCTGGCCAGGGTTAGAGAAGAATCCACTTCAACTCCCAGGATGTTTTTCTCCCTTTCCCCTGCTTCAAATACTTCCCTGCACTGGGGGCAGATTTTCCGCACCAAGCGCTGGGCCACCACACCTATAAGCGATGATGACAGCAGGTAAGGCTCCACACCCATGTCTATTATTCTGGCCACTGCCCCGGGAGCATCATTGGTGTGCAGCGTGCTGAGTACAAGGTGCCCGGTAAGGGCAGCCCTGGCAGCAATTTCAGCAGTTTCTGAATCCCGGATTTCTCCCACCATCACTATGTCCGGGTCCTGGCGTAAGATGGCCCTTAAACCGGCAGCAAAAGTAAGACCAGCCCGTACATTTATTTGCGTCTGATTAATCCCTTTTAAGTCATATTCAATAGGGTCTTCCAGCGTTATGATATTTTTTTTATCATCATTTAGTTCATCCAGCATAGAATATAAAGTGGTAGTCTTGCCGCTGCCGGTGGGACCGGTAACCAGCAGTATTCCATAAGGTTTTCTCAGTAAGTGATTATATTTTTCTACATCAGCAGGGCTTAAGCCCAAGTTTTCTTTGCCTACGAGATAACTGGCCCGGTCTAATATGCGGATCACCACTTTTTCACCGTGATTAGTAGGCATGGTGGATACGCGCAGGTCAATTTCCCGGTTGCCCACACTAATCATTGCCCGCCCATCCTGGGGTACCCGCTTTTCAGATATGTTTATTCCAGCCATTACCTTAATGCGGCTGACAACTGCACCATGAGTGTTTAAGCTGGTAGAAATTATTTCCTGCAGGATACCATCTACCCGGATTCTTACCCTCATCCTGTCCTGGTCAGGTTCCACGTGCACGTCACTGGCCCCACTGCGCACCGCATTTTCTAATAATGAATTTACCAGCCGCACAATGGGAGCGGAGTTAATATCCAAGCTGGCATCATCCAGCCCTTCCAGGGCACCAGCCTGAGCCTGCAGGTAGTCGTCGGCAGCTTTGGCGGCTGTAGCCTGGGTAAATACCCTTTCAATATTTTCCATAATGTCATCGCGTGTGGCTAAAAGAGGGGCAACGGGCATCTGCACCAGCAGGCGCACATCCTGAATGGCTATTTGGTCCAGGGGGTCTTCCATGGCCAGCAGCAGGCGGCCGTTGGAGACACCCACCGGAATTACCATATGCCGCCGGGCCAGGTTTTCTGGTATCATGCGGGCAGTCTTGGCGTCCACTGCTCTCTGCTTAAGATTGATGCTCTCAATGCCCAGCTGTTCTTCCAGCACCTTTGTCAAGTCATGCTGTGTGATATACCCACCTTCCAGCAGTATTTCACCCAGGCGCTTTCCGCTGTCAAGCTGCCGTTTTAAGGCTTCATTCAGCTGTTCCCCAGTAATAAGACCCGCCTGGACAAGCAAGTCGCCCAGGCGGAGCTTTTGTTTTGCCATAGCCATTCACCTACTGCTCAACGGTTACTGTCTTTCCTTCTATCTGTTTACCTGTTTTATCGTAAGGAATTATATCTACAACAATTTTCCCGTCATCGTTGTAAGCAGAAATAAAAATACATCCTCTAAGTTTTTCTTCCTCACTCGACGGATTATCAGCCTCATCACCTGTGCCCTCTTTAAAAACTACAGCCGCACCATCAATGTCACCATCTTCCTCGACATCGGTATCGCTTGCCCAATCAATATTACCATCACTAACTTTAACTTTATTTAGTTCGCTTCCAGTCCAAACACCAATACCGGTCGTATTGTTAAAGGGGTTTTTAATGTCACCATAATCATTATAAAGCTTATTGATAATTTCTTTTTCCACTTTGTCAGCAGTATTATAGTCATCAATTAACTGGTGAGCCACAACCTCAACGGTTCTAACATTTGTTTCCAGGGCAACCATTTTGGCATCATCTTTAATACCGGTTACCCTGGGCACCAGGATGGCCAGGAGAATGCCAATTACCGCCACAACCATCATCAGCTCAATAAGGGTAAAGCCCTTGTCACTGTTGAACACTTTTTTCACATTCTTTTCCCCTTTCCATATAGTAAATACAAGCAGTTACATCCTAAAACTGGATTTGAAAAGCTGCCGTAGGTTTTATACCCGTAGACCCGCGGCTTTGCGTCCCTGCCTTTCGACAGGTTTGCTCTTAACATATTTTATTATATTTTAATTAAATTATATAATTTTATAGGAGGTGTTACAACAATAATATGGAAATTCTAACTTAAATTTACTTAACGATAACTTAAAAAAATTTTTTCATAGTTTCCGGGTCAGCCGCCCTGCTCAGCACTTCTTTCTCGGAAATCAAACCTTTTTTATACAGAAGCTGAAGGGAGCTGTCAAGCGTCTGCATATTGTACCTGGCACCCGTTTGGATATGAGAAGCTATCTGGTGCGTTTTTCCTTCCCTAATTAAGTTTCGCACTGCCGGAGTGGCTACCATAATTTCCACTGCTGGAACCCGTCCTTTTCCACCGGCTGCAGGAACCAGCTGCTGGGCAATTACCCCCCGCAGGGTGCCGGCCAGCTGCACTCTTATCTGCTGCTGCTGGTGAGGTGGAAATACGTCAATTACCCGGTCAATTGTATGCACAGCACTGGAAGTATGCAGGGAAGCCAGCACCAGGTGGCCTGTTTCTGCTGCTGTTACCGCTGTAGAAATGGTTTCTAAATCACGCATCTCTCCCACAAGTATTACATCGGGGTCTTCCCTTAAAGCAGCTCTAAGCCCCCGGGCAAAGGATGCGGTATCCTTTCCCACTTCCCGCTGGTTGACTATGCTTTTTTTATGTACATGCAGGTATTCTATGGGATCTTCCAAGGTAATAATATGGCAACTTTTCCGCGTGTTTATATAATCGAGCATGGATGCCAGGGTAGTTGATTTACCACTGCCGGTGGGGCCGGTTACCAGTACTAACCCGTCTTTATGCTCACACAGGGTTTCCAGCGCAGGGGGAAGGCCCAGTTCAGAAAAGGTTAAAATTTTTGTACTTAAGACCCTGACTGCCAGGGCTGTCTCTCCCTGCTGTTTATAGGCATTAACTCTAAACCGGTATCCCGGTTTTATATGATAAGAGAAATCCAGCTCTCCCACCTGGTAAAACTTATCCCACTGCTCTTTAGTCATCAGCTGCCCGGCCAGTTCTTTTGTTTTTTCAGGAGTAAGCTGCTCAAAATACTCCGGCGAGAGGTTTAAATTAGCCCAGCACGAATCATCAATGGGAATAACCAGGCCGTGCCGTCTAAAAGCCGGGGCAGAACCCACAGTTATGTGTACATCGGAAACTTCATTTTCTGCCGCCGTTACAAGCAGTTCGTTAATATTCACCGCCATTCCCCCTAATTTAACCAATTAACATACCAGTTAATAAGCTGCTCACCCCAGAAGATGCTTACTAATGCCGCAGCACTTAAAAACGGGCCGAAAGGCACTGCTTCTTTTACAGATTTCTTTTTCATCCCTATCCATAACAACCCTGCTGCAGAACCCAGTACAAATGACAGCAGCAGCACCAGGAATATCTGCGGCCAGCCCATATAAAGCCCCAGTACCGCTCCCAGTTTAATATCACCGCCGCCCATGCCGCCCTTGGATAACAATGCTATAAAAAACAGCAGGCTAAAACCCGCCGCTGCACCTAACAGCCCATTTAACAATGTTCCGGTGGACTGAACGGCCAAAAGCAAAATTCCCAAAGCAAACATTACTAGATTTACCGGGTCGGGAATAATTTTATAATCCAGGTCAACCACTGAGCATACTATCAAGCCGCTGAACAAAACAAGCATAGTTAAATATTCAAGGGTTAAACCAAATTTATAATATAAAAATAAAAATCCTATGCCGGTTAACAGCTCAATTATTGGATATCGCGGGGAAAAACTTTCACCGCAGTGACGGCATTTACCTTGCAGTATTACATAACTGGCCACCGGAATAAGATCAAATGCTTTAAGGCGTTTCCCGCACTTTGTACAGTGCGACGGCGGTACGGCAACAGACATGCCCCTGGGAATGCGGTAAATGCAAACATTTAAGAAACTGCCAACTGCCATTCCCATAATTAATATTAAAAAAGTTAAGCTATTCACTGCTGCCCCCGCCTTGTTTAAGCGATTTTAATACAACATCTTCCGGGACATTTCTTTTGATTACAGCCTTACCTATACCGCATATTAAGGCAAATGTTAACTTACCTTCCTGTGTTTTTTTATCTTTGTACATACGGGATAATATATCCTCCTCGGCTATTTGAGACGGAACCTGGTAGGGAAGGCCGGCTCTTTTTAATAATTTTTTTATCCTCTGTACCACACCATCCGGCACCAGTTCCAGTTCCCGGGCCAGGCAGGCTTCTGCTGCCATACCTATGGCCACTGCCTCCCCGTGCCGGTACTCACCGTATCCTGCCAGCACCTCTACAGCATGGCCAACGGTATGGCCGAAATTAAGTACTGCCCGCACTCCCTCTTCTTTCTCATCTTCCTCAACCACCTGGGCCTTAATCCGGCAGGAAGTTTCAATAACATATTTTAATGCCGGCGGCTCCAACCTCAGTACAGGTTCAAGGTTCTCTTCCAGCCAGTTAAAAAATTCAGCATTTTTTATAACTGCAGCTTTAATCACCTCTGCTAGACCCGAGAGCAGCTCCCTTTTTTCTAAAGTAGATAAAGTTAAAGTATCAGTAAGTACCATCCTGGGTTGGTAAAAGGCTCCTATAATGTTCTTACCCCGGGGGTGATTCACTGCCACCTTTCCCCCTACACTGCTGTCCACCTGGGCCAACAAAGTTGTAGGAACTTGGATAAAGGGTACACCACGCATGTAAGTTGCTGCTGCAAACCCTGCCAGGTCTCCCACAACTCCACCTCCGAGGGCAATTACCGGGCTCTTCCGGTCCAATCCGGCTTCAAACATAATGTCATAAAGCCCAGCGGCCTGTTCAAGAGATTTTGCCTTCTCACTGCCAGGCACCTCTGCTCTAACAACCGTAAAACCTGCTTTCTGCAGAGAGCCCTGTACAGCTTTGCCGTACAGGCCCATTACATTGGAATCGGATACAAGCAGAACTTTTTTGCTTGTATTTAGAGACTGCAAAAAAGTGCCGGCATGCTGCAGGAGACCCGGGCCAATAATAATTTCATAGCTCCTACCACTTAAATTCACCGGCAGTACTGTTTTCAATCCATTAACTTCCTTTCTTTTAGATATTCGATGATTTGGCTTACCACGTCATCCACTGAAAACTTACCGGTATCAATGGACAGCTCGGCCGCATTATACGCTCCAGCCCTTTCTTCCAGCAGTTCTTTAATCCGCTGTTTTAAATCTCCCCTGTTTAACAGCGGGCGGTGGCGTCTGCCTTTAACCCTTTTGTAAATTACATCCGGGGATGCATATAAGTGCACCAGTATACCGTCTTTCTTTAACATTTCTACATTTTCAGGGTCCAGCACCATGCCCCCGCCGGTAGAAATAACCATATCCTTTTTGCCGGCCAGTTTTTTAAGAAGCAGTTTTTCTTCCGATCGAAATCTTATGGGACCGTCTTTGGCAAAAATTTGAGCCACTGTTTTACCAGTGACACGTTCTATTTCAGCGTCAGTATCTACGTGTTTAAGCCCCAGCTGGGAAGCCAGTTTTCTTCCTACCACACTTTTACCGCACCCCATGAAACCAATCAACACAATATTACGCATGCTTACACCTGCCTTACATAATCGCGGTAATTTTTCACCGCCCATTTTAAATCGTCCAGGTTATCAGCGGGAAATTTATCCAGTAACGCAGCTGCCAATTCCCATGCAATTACATTTTCCCCTACCACGCAGGCCGCTGGTACCGCACAGACATCTGATCGTTCTACAGAAGCTGTAAAAGCTTCCTTGGTATGCAGGTCTACACTTTTTAGCGGTTTATATAATGTCGGTATTGGTTTCATGGCAGCCCTTATAACCAGCGGTTCCCCGTTGGTCATACCGCCTTCAATACCCCCTGCATTATTGGTTTGACGGTAAAAACCCCTTCCTGGACTGTAAAAAATCTCATCGTGCACCTGTGACCCCGGCACCTGTGCTGCTTCAAACCCCTTCCCTATTTCTACTCCTTTTATGGCTTGAATACTCATCAGGGCCGCTGCCAGCCTTCCATCCAGCTTGCGGTCAAAATGCACATAGCTGCCTAGGCCCGGCGGGAGGTGAAAAGCTCGAATTTCAAAAATACCGCCCAGTGAATCTCCTTCTTTTCTGCAGCGGTCAATTTCTGTTATCATCTGTTTTTCAGCTTCAGGGTCAGGACAAAGCAGCTGCGACCGGTTTATAACCTCCTGCAGCTCGCTTACATCATACCCTTTATTTTTAATGCTCACAGAACCTATCTGCTTAACAAAACCTACAATGACTACATTAATTTCTTCCAGCAGGCGGCGCGCAAGGCTTCCAACAGCTACACGGGCAGCAGTTTCCCGGGCACTGGCCCGTTCCAAAACATTGCGAATGTCCCTGTGCCGGTACTTTATAGCCCCGGGCAGGTCAGCATGACCGGGGCGAGGCCGGGATACTGCATTTTTGTCCAAATCAGCACCCGGGGCCGGGGACATTATTTTATGCCAGTTAGAATAATCTTTGTTTTCTATCACCATAGCCACTGGACTTCCCATGGTTATCCCACCGCGGACGCCGGAAAGAAACCGTACCTGGTCCTTTTCAATTTTCATTCGCCCACCGCGCCCATATCCGCCCTGGCGCCGGGCCAGCTGTTCATTTACATATTTTTCTGTAACCGGCAGTCCAGCCGGCAGCCCCTCGACAATAGCAGTAAGAGCCGGGCCGTGTGACTCCCCGGCAGTCAAGTATCTCAATTTTTACCGCCCCTTTAATTGTTTTTGCAGCGCCTCTCTCATAATATTTACCGGGGCAGCTGTGCCCGTCCACAGTTCAAAAGCCAACGCCCCCTGGTACAGCAGCATGCCCAAACCGCTTACCGCTTTAGCTCCCCTGATTTCTGCCATTTTCAAAAATTTAGTCTTTAAGGGATTATATATTAAATCATATACAACCTGGCCGCTGTGAAAAGCGTCTTCTGGCACAGGTAAATGGCTGTTCACATCCGGGTACATTCCTACACTGGTGGCCTGCACCACCAAGTCTGCCTCATTAATAGCAGCAGCAGCCTCACCGGTTTGTTCCCAGGTTAAAACCCTGCTTTTTGATCCTAAGTTCTGCACAGCGCGGGCCAATTGTTCAGCTTTTCCTGGGGTACGGTTTACAATTGAGACTTCTTCAGCACCTTCCACGGCCAGCTGAACGGCTGCTGCTTTAGCGGCACCACCGGCCCCTAAAATAACAGCTTTTTTCCCTGCCGGTATTAAGCCCGCCTCTTCCTGCAGTGATTTTATAAACCCCCGGCCGTCAGTATTGTCCCCCACCAGCTTTCCTTCTCTATTTAATATAACGTTAACTGCTCCTATGGAAGCAGCACATGGAGTCAGTTCGTCCAGGTACCTAAGAACTGCTTCTTTGTGGGGGATGGTTACATTGACACCGGCCAGGTTAAGTGCCGGTATTGATGATAAGGCCCGGGGAAGCTGATGCGGTTCAACCTTAAAGGGCACGTATGCCCAGTTCAGTTTTAAATATTGAAAAGCAGTGTTGTGCATCAACGGGGAAAAAGAATGTTCCACAGGGCAGCCAAAAAGCCCGCAGAGAGTGGTTCTGCCGTCAATCACCAACTTGTTCACCTCTATTGTATAAGCTGGTGCTTTATACGCCTGAGCACCAGTTTTTCCAGCTGGCGGTTAAAGAAACGGGTACCAATAAACTCCCGCCTGCTCATGGGTACTACTAAAATAGTATAAAACCCCAGCCGCTTTGCACCCAGCACGTCAGTAAATACCTGGTCTCCCACCATAGCTGTTTCCCCGGCTTTTACTTCAAGCATACGCAGCGCCTTTAAAAACGCTCTGCGCCGGGGCTTAGATGCTTTATGAATGCCTGGTATGTCCAGCAGCCGGCATAATTTTTCCACTCTTTCCTGGCTGTTGTTGCTGACTATACATGTTTTAAATCCTTTCTCATGTATTTCTTTAAACCACCTGAATGTTTCTTCCGCCACTTGGTCGCTGCCCCAGGGTACCAGGGTATTGTCTAGGTCAAAGATAAGAGCCTTAATACCCATCTTTTTCAGCTTGTCTATATCAATGTTTTTTAAACTTTTTACATACATGTCCGGGTGTAAAAAACGCAATATCCAGTCCTCCTAATCTTTCTGCATCAATTTTGCAGCCGCGGCCAGCTCCTTGGGAGTATTGACGTTATAAAAAACACGCTCCGGGTCGGCTACCCGACTGATCTCTCTTTCATTTACATATTTTACCTTTACCAGCGGAAAAAAGTCAATTATCCGATACTTTTTCTCATCAAGACACTGTTCTATATAAGGAAGGCATGACCTGCTGTAAACTGCAAACAATGGTTCATAATACCCTTCAACCACGGGAATAACAACATCATAGCCCTCTGCTTTATTTATGAGGTAGCGGGCCAGGGAAGCTTCTATGAACGGCATGTCGCAGGCCACTGCCAGCAGGTAATGGTTTCGGGCATTTACAAGGGCGGAATGTATGCCGGAAAGGGGCCCCCGGTTGGGGTATATATCAGCAGCCAGGCGAACATTTAGATGCTTATAATCAGAAGGGGTATTAGTAATTATAAGAATATCCCTGCTGACCTGCTCCAGTTCTTCCAAAATATGGTCAATCATCCGGCAGCTGCGAACTTTTAAAAGTGCCTTATTTGTTCCCATACGGGAACTTTTACCACCCGCCAGTACGGCAGCAGAAGTTTTCATAGTTTTATCCTCCAAGGCTGTTGCTTTACTTATTTTTCATTATTTATAAGCTAATATCCTGCATATTTAATT
>JACDOL010000024.1 GCA_017656165.1 Desulfotomaculum sp. | reverse complement strand
ACAATTTTTTAACGTTCTTAATAAAAAACTTTAATCTTATCAGGTTTACCTCCGCAAACACGCCGGCACATATACTTGAACCAATTTGCCAGCTATCGTTTTCTCCGGTAAAACTCTGGCTGCGTTAAAAAAGGGTCCCCCACCCGAATGAGGGACCCTATACACTTACAAATTAACTTATGGCTGCATCTATCATAGTCAGCAGCTGTTCTTTTTCAAAGCCATTTTGCTGGCTGGCCCCGTTAGGACAGGTGGCCACACAGGCTCCGCATCCCTGGCACAGTACCTCTCGTACCCAGGATACCTTGGTCTTTTCATCAAGCACCCTGGCACCATAAGGACATACCTCTACACACAGCCCGCAGCCTTTACACAGTTCCTCATCCACCGCAGCAGTAATACCCAGTGACTCCAACCCTTCCTTAGAAAGCAGGGTTACTGCCCGGACTGCTGCTGCATTGGCCTGGGCAATACTTTCTTCAATGGTCTTTGGACCATGAGCCAGGCCGCAGAGGTACAAGCCATCCGCAGCAAAGTCCACGGGACGCAGTTTCATATGTGCTTCTGAGAAGAAACCGTCAGCATTCAGCGGCACCTTGAAGTGCTGGCTTAAAATCTCATTATCTTTCCTGGGCTGTATACCGCTGGAAAGCACCAGCAGGTCAGCTTCAATTTTAATAGGTACACCGAGCACATGGTCGGTTACCTGAACTAATACCTTATCCCCTGCAGCTTCAACCTGCGGTTTATTGTCCGGGCTGTACCGCATAAAGATAACACCCATCTGCCGGGCCTTAGTATAATACTTCTCCTTAAAGCCGTACGTTCTAATGTCCCGGTATAATACAAATACATTGGCATCCGGGTTTTGTTCTTTAATCTTTAAGGCATTCTTAATTGCCTGGGTACAGCAAATCCGGCTGCAGTAGGGCCTGTTTTCCTGGCGCGATCCAACACATTGAATCATAACCACGTTTTTGACGTCTTTGACACCGCTGCTGACCACATGTTCTTCCAGTTCCTGCTGGGTCATTACGGCAGAATGCTCACCGTACATGTACTCATCAGGTTTAACTGCTTCAGCTCCGATGGCTACAACCACTGCACCGTGTTCAATTTCCCTGGTTTCACCATCGGCAAGTTTTACTTTTGTAACGTAATTACCTAGGTAACCAGATACTTCTGCAACCTCTGCATTTAAGACCACTTCTATTTTTTCGTTGGTATTAATCTTTTCAATTAACTCATCAACCAGTTCCATTGGGTTATTGCCATTTATAGTATACTTAATGTGCCTAGCATGACCGCCCAGCTCACCCGTTTTTTCTACCAGGGAAACTTCAAACCCCTGCTCGGCCAGTGAAAGAGCGTTTACCATGCCGGCTACACCGCCGCCAACAACCAGTGCCCGGCGGTTAATATCAATGGTAGTGGTTTGAACAGGTTTCAACAACCGCACCTTAGCCACTGCCATTCTTACCAAATCCTTGGCTTTTTCGGTGGCCTTATCCGGCAGTTCCCGGTGTACCCAGGATACATGTTCCCTAATGTTAGCATGCTCGTACAGGTACGGGTTAAGACCGGATTCCTTTAAGCTGGCCTGGAACAGCGGGGCATGTGTGCGCGGAGTACAGGAAGCAACTACCACGCGATTTAAATTGTGTTCTTTAATTGCTTCTTTAATCTTAACAATGTTGTCCTGTGAGCAGGTAAACAGGAACTCCTGGGCATAAACCACATCTTCCAGTGTTTTAGCATATTCCACAACCTCTGGTACCTTAACTACCCCGCCAATGTTAATACCACAGTTGCAAACAAATACACCTACTCTTGGTTTTTCACTGCTGACATCCCGCTCAGGCGGATATTCTTTGGTTCTAATCATGCTGCCTCGGACTGGAGCCAGCAGTCGTGAAGCATACGCAGCAGCAGAACTGGCATCTACTGCAGTCTCAGGAATATCTTTAGGTTCACAGAATGCACCGCTGGCATAGATACCTTCCCGGGAAGTACAGCCCGGCTTAAACTCCTCTGTAGAGCAGAAACCGTAGTCGTTTAATTGTATTTGAGCCGCTTCTGCCAATTTGCCGGCATCTTTATTTGGACTTAAGCCCACGGAAAGTATGACCATGTCAAACCTTTCAGTACTTATAGAACCGTCTTCATTGGAATAACGGATAAGCAGGTCATGACTGCCGTCATCCGCTTCAACCACTTCGTAAATCCGTGAACGAACAAATCTTACCCCGTGTTCATCCCGGGCCCGGTTATAATAACGTTCAAAGTCTTTGCCGTGGGTACGCATATCCATGAAGAAAATGGTAGTTTCCAGCGGCTCGTGACTGTGCTCCTTGGCAATCACAGCTTCTTTTATTGCATACATGCAGCATACCGAGGAGCAGTACCCCTTACACTCTTTTTCATTACGGGAACCCACACACTGAATCCAAGCAATTTTTCTGGGTTCCTTATTGTCTGAAGGGCGCACCATGTGCCCGCTGTACGGACCTGAAGCGGACAGTACCCGCTCAAACTGCATACTGGTTAAAACATTGGGATAACGGCCAAAACCGTAGTATTCCAGTTTTGCAGCATCAAATGTTTCATAACCTGGACTTAATATAACTGCACCTACGTTCAGTTCAATATCCTCGTCAACCATGCTGTGATCAATTGCCTTGGCCACACAGGCATCTACACACTGCAGGCATTCTGAACACACAGCACAATTCAAGCAGCGCTCAGCTTCTTTTTGTGCTTCTTCCGGGGTATATCCCAGCTCTACTTCTTCAAAACCTTTAACCCTCTGTTCAGGTGGTAAACATTTTACGGGTACAGGCGTTTCTTTTTCTACTTCACCCGGCTTTTGACGCAGGGGAGCAATTTTTTCATCCGGCACTTTAAATTCCCTGCCGGCCCGTAAATCTTCACCTTGTATATAACGGTGGATACTTTCTGCTGCCCTCTTACCGGCACCAACAGCATCTATTAACAAGCGCGGTCCCGTCTGGGCGTCACCGCCGGCAAAAACTCCCGGAACTTCAGTGGCCAGTGTATCAGGGTCAGCCTGAAGGCGGTTTCCTCTTTCATTGGTTAAAGGCATACCTTCTTTAGCAGCAAAAGATAAATCAGGGGTTTGACCAATAGCCACAATAATATTGTCAACATCTGAATACTCAGTTATTTCTTCCCCGTATTTGGGTGCAAATCTTCCTTCTTCATCAAAGAGGGAAACCACATTGACCGCCTTTAACCCGGTTACTCTACCGTTATTGCCTAAAATCTCTTTTACGCCGGTTTCATAATGGAACTGCACACCTTCTTCAATGGCCTCTTCAATTTCCACATCGTCAGCCGGCAGTTCACCCTCTTTTTCTAGGCAGAGCACATGAACCTCAGCACCCAACCGGCGGGCTGTCCTGGCTGCGTCCATGGCCACGTTGCCGCCGCCGATAACCAGAGTTTTCTTCCCTAATTTAACTTCTTCACCCAGGCCTATCCTGCGCAGCACTTCTACGGCACTGGTTACTCCTTCCAGGTCCTCCCCCGGTACATTCAAACTCAAGCTCTTATGAGCACCAATCCCCAGGAACACAGCTTTGTAGCCCTGGTCAAATAAACCTTTTATGGTAATATCTTTACCCAGGGCAGTGTTAAGCTGAATTTCTACGCCCATTTTTTTAATTAAATCTATTTCTAGGTCAATCCACTTCCTGGGCAGGCGGTACTCAGGAATACCTACGCGCATCATACCGCCGGCAGCAGGCAGGGCCTCAAAAATAGTTACCTTGTAACCGCGCCTGGCCAGGAAATACGCGGCAGATAAACCTGCAGGCCCGGAACCGATTACAGCAACTTTTTCTTCTCTTTCTGCCTCCACTTCAGGAAGCGGGAGGTTTTCCATGTCCTGGTAAGCAATATCACAGGCTGTTCTCTTTAATTTTCTAATTTGAACAGCCTGGTCAATATCCTTACGGTTGCATGCCGCTTCACAGGGATGGGCACAAATTCGCCCGCAGATGCTGGGCAGCGGGTTATCACGGTAAATCATCTTCCACGCTTCTACAAATTTTCCCGACTTAATTAACTGAACATAACCCTGAACGTTTATTCCCGCCGGGCAGGCAGCACGGCAGGGGGCAATACCCCTCTTTTCAACTGCATAAGCATTGGGAGTTGCCTGGGCATACATTTTATATATGGCCTTACGATCAGCCAGCTGCCCGTTAAAATCGTCTTTTAAATCTACCGGGCATACCTTGGCACACTCGCCACACCCGGTACATTTTTCCAGATCAACATAGCGAGCTTTTTTATGTAATTTTACTTTAAAGTTCCCCGGCTCACCAGAAATGTCCACCACTTCGGTACCGGCAAAAATGTCAATGTCTTTATGCCGTCCGGTGTCCACAAGTTTAGGTGACATAATGCACATGGAGCAGTCGTTTGTGGGGAATGTTTTATCCAGGCGGGCCATTACACCGCCAATGGCCGGTTGTTTTTCTACCAGGTAAACGCGGTAACCTGCTTCAGCTAAATCCAGTGATGACTGCATCCCGGAAATACCGCCGCCTACAACCATCACTGAGCCCACCATGTTGTTTCCGGTTTGTTCTTTACTCATTAACCAGCTAGCCCCCTTTATTATCAAAATATACAAAAAATTAATAACCTCAGTTTGTTACTAAAGGCACAAGAGTATCCAAAAAACTTCTTCAAAATCAGGCTTTGGGGTAATAAATATTACCCACCTTTTAACACCGCATAATTTCACTTATTTTATATTTGAATTTAGTTTATCATATATTTTAGCGAAAATCAAAAATCATTTATAAGGTATTTTTGTCGAATATTGTAGATTTTTTATAGCGTTTTTTATTACTATTTCTCTTGTGATTTGTTGAACTTTGTAGAAATATGTAAAAAATTTTAGTGTAAAAAAAAAAGGACAGACTTAAAGAATACTGCGAAGTCTATCCTTCTAAACGGCCAATGTCATAAACCCCGGGAACTTATGAAATTACCCTACTGGCACTTCTTTTTAAGAGAACAGCTCCTGCAGCTGCCGCTGCAGGTAACAGCAGGCAGCAGTGAAGCAAAACACCTGGGACATCTTAAGTCTTTTATTTCTCTTATTACATAACCGCACTTGGGGCAAGTTATGGTATTCTTTTTATCCATGAAAATCACTTCCTAATAAATTATTGTTAATCATTAGCCACTGCTGCAGAACTTTTCTTTAGTTTATTTCTAGCTGTTACCCGGCTGAAAACCAATATTACTGCAGCCGCTGCCGTAATGGCTGCCGCCGCTTGAACAGCCCCGCTGGCTGTATCAAATACCTTAAGCAGGTGGGCAGCTGTGCCTCCCACCAGGAAGGCAATAATCCATGATCCTCCCCACATCATAAAAGCTTCGGATATGCTGCGCTCTTTAAACAGCACCATAATTGAAGCAATGCAGGGAACAAACAGGGTTATGGTTATAAGGGCTACTACCGTTTCCGCCGCCCCCATGGGCAGTTCTGCCAGACCCGCTGCACCGAAGTCCCGCCTTACTATACCCATGATAAAAGCAGTGGAAGCTTCGGCCGGCAGATTAAGCCAGCCAACAGTAAGCGGTGCCAGCAGATTCTGCAGTATCCTTAAAATTCCGGTAACCTGGAAAGTACTGATAATTAATGCCCCTAACGCAAACAGTGGAAAAGCCTCACTGATAAACCGGTAGGACTTCACGGCTGTCTTCTTAACCACATTATCCAACCGGGGCAGTCTTAAAGGTGGTATATCAATAAGCAGGTCTGTAGATTTTCCCGATAAGGTGGAGTGCATAATTGCTCCCACCACCACAAACACGCTTGAGACGGTGATTACGTAAAGAAGAACATACTGCCACCCAAGGGGAGCCAGCAGGCCGAGTATTACCCCCAGCTGGGCTGAGCAGGGAATAGTTAGGCCCAGCAGGAAAATGGCAATTCTCCGTTCACGCTCGGAACCTAAAAGCCTGGTTACAATGGTAGCCATTGTTACACAACCAAAGCCCAGTATTAATGGTATGATGGCTCTACCATTAAGACCGATTCCGCTCAACACCCTGTCAACAAGGGTGGCAATGCGGGGCAGGTAACCGGAGTCTTCAAATAACGACAAAAAGAAATAAAATCCAACCACCAGGGGCAGCAGCAGTCCCAGTGAATAGGTAAACGGCATGGTCAACAGACCAAATTCACCTATCAAAATGCTGCCCATTACACTTTCTTCGGGAATAAATTTGCCCACAAAGTCCTTTACCGCCGGTTCGTATATTCCCTGCATAATGGTTTCTTCCGTAATACCGACTATTGTTCCGGCCACAAATACGCCAATCACTTTATACATTACATACAGTGCCAGTATTAAAATTGGTATTCCGGTGGCTGGTCTAATCATTAAACGTCCCAAAGTATCAGCGAAGTTATTTCCGTTATTAGTCTCTTTAACTACCTGTCTTACTGTACTGTTAACCCTCTCCCGGCGTCTCTTGTAAATCTCTTCCCGCAGATTTTCCGGCTCTAATCCATGCCTTTCGGACACCGCAGGGTCGCCTTCAAGTATTAATAATGCCTCTCCCTGGCTGCCAACCCTGTTCAGCATGGTATTAAGTTTTTCTTTTAATTCCGGGTCCATGCGCCCGGGGCGGGCTTTATTAATACTGTTTTTTACCTGGTCCAGTCCTTTTTTCTTAATTGCCACAGTGGGAATCACCGGGACTCCCAGCAGTTCTGAAAGCAGGTCAACATTTATTTCCACTCCCTGCCTTTCAGCCTCATCAATCATATTTAAAGCCACAATTACCGGTACACCGGTATCTATGACCTGCTGGGTTAAAAACAGGTCCCTTTCCAGCTGCACCGCATTTACCACGTTAATTACAATATCCGCTGCCAGTATTATATCCCTGGCCACCCTCTCTTCATCGTTGAAGGAAGAAATACCATACACTCCAGGTGTATCTACAATAACATCGTTACCTACTCTGCCATGCGATATTTCCAAGGTTGTACCTGGATAGTTGGACACATCCACATACATGCCAGTCAAGTAGTTAAAAAATACCGATTTACCTGTATTAGGATTACCAACCAATACTATCTTTTTCCCATCCTGGGGAACCTCAATATGCATACCTATGTTATGACAGTGTCCCATTATTCGTCACCCCTCACTCTACAATAATGCTGGCAGCAAGTTTTCTGCCCAGTGCAATCTGCTGGCGTCTTTTTCTCAGTACAATGGGACCGGCGGGAATTACTTCATCACATACGACTATTTCCCCCTCAGAAATCCCAAAACGAATGGCTTGGGCACGAACCCCATTGTCAGGTATGGAAACAATACGGCATGACTGCCCGCGTTTTACTGTGTCTAAAGTCATAACAAAGCCTCCCCAATTATAGTGATAATCATTCTCATTTAGTATGTAAAAAAATAAAACAAAGATACTGAAAATCATTTTCAATTAAATTTTATTGTTTTAATCCCTACCTGTCAAGCAGGAATTAGGTTTGAGTTAATCTATAACCAATGTTTTTATGTTTTCTTTAGAACGCTTATTAATAAACTCTTTTCCTTCCAGTGATGAAGGGTTGATAAATGAAAAGCCCTGGTTCTTAAGTTCTGTTATAAGCACCGGAAGAGCTTCCACTGTTTTTTCCCTGCTGTAACGGCCGTGCGGCGAACCGTCATGCATTAAAATGACAAGATTACGCCGCCATCCTATCCTGCCAACTAAATGCTCTACCATCTTGTGAGCAGATTTAATTGCTTTCTTTTCTAATCCAAGATCCCACATCAGTACCTTCATTCCCAGGTCTTTCAGCACATCATATGCTTCTTTATCTATTTCACCGGTGGGTGGTCTAAAGTAATTGGTTGATTTACCAGTTAATTTTTTTATAATATTATCGGTCATTGTGACTTCTTTAATAATTAAGCTAGGTTTTGCTCCTTTAATGATAAAGTGAGAATAGGTGTGGTTGCCTAAAACGTGTCCTTCTTTAACAATTCTCTTGACAATCTGGGGATGTTCTTGGCAGGCTTTACCTGTAACAAAAAAAACCGCTTTTATGTTATGCTCTGCCAGTACATCCAAAATGGCAGGAGTGTAGCGGGGGTCAGGTCCGTCGTCAAAAGTTATCAGTACCCGCTTATGAGTTATTGTATCAGCAGCGGTAACAGCAGCAAAAACCAGGGTGACCGTAATTACTGCAGCCAAAAAGGCAGTTATATTTCTAATTATTAACCACCCCTTGCATCTTTTTTCTATATTATTCAACAAAATATTTACCTGCCCTTTGAACAATGGTTGGCATAGAAATAATTATTTTACAAAAAAAGTAGGAAATGATATAAAAAAGTAATGTTTTTTACTAAAAATATATTGACAGTTATGATAGTATCGATAGTTAGGGGGGAAGTGTCTTGAAAAACCACATTTATCTTGATAATGCTGCCACCACCAGGCCGGCACCAAATGTAATTGAGACAGTGGTCCAGTGCCTGGAAAATATATACGGCAACCCGTCCTCGGTGCACCGGTTAGGGGTTGAGGCCGAAAAAGTTGTCGCCAGGGCCCGGGAAGCGGTGGCCAGAATTTTAAAAGCAGATCCCAAGGAGATAATTTTTACCTCCGGGGGGAGCGAGTCCAACAACCTGGCCATTAAAGGTTCGGCATACTCCCTGGCCAACAGGGGAAAGCATATAATTACCACCAGTATTGAACATGCTTCTGTATACAGTGTCTGCCAGGATTTAGAAGAAGACGGGTTTACAGTAACCTATTTACCTGTTAACGAACAGGGCATAGTAAAAGTAGAGGAATTGGAAAAAGCCCTTAGAGAAGACACTATCCTGGTTACCATTATGCACGTCAATAACGAAACCGGGGCTGTACAGCCCCTGGAAGAGATAGCAAAAATTATTAAAAAAGCAAGAGGAGATAAAAAATTACCGGTTTGGCACGTGGATGCAGTACAGACACTGGGAAAACTTCCACTTAATCCTAAAAAACTCGGCATTAACTTTGTTTCTTTAAGCGCCCATAAGGCTCACGGCCCCAAGGGAACAGGTGCCCTGTACATAGCTGATGGAACCACTGTGCGCCCTCAAATATCCGGCGGAGGACAGGAACGGGGCATCCGCTCAGGTACTGAAAATGTTCCTGCCATTGCCGGCTTTGGTGCAGCAGTTTCTAACATAAAAGATATAAAACAGGACAGCAGGCATATGGCTGCCCTGCGAGAGCTGCTGGTAGAAGGCATTTTAGAAAATATTCCCGGAACCAGGTTAAACGGCCCCCCGCCCGGCAGTCAGCATGCCGCACCTCATATAGCTAATATATCCTTTGCCGGGGTTCGCGGTGAAGTTCTGCTCCACTACCTGGAAGGTGAAGGTATTTATGTATCTACCGGTTCAGCATGTTCTTCCCGGAAAGAATCAGAACACAGGGTGCTGCGGTCCATGGGCCTAAAAGAAGAAGAAATGGAAGGCGCCATTCGTTTTAGTTTTAGTACTCAAAACACTGAGGAAGAAGTAAAAACAGTTATTAAAAAACTAAAAGAAAGTGTAAAGGAGTTGCGCAGTTTTGGTTAGCAGCATGTTCCTAATCCGGTATGAAGAAATAGGCATTAAAGGAAAAAACCGCTACATTTTTGAGAACCAGCTGGTGGCCAACATTAAACAGGCATTAACTTCCCTGGGACGCGCCAAAATTAAAACTATGCAGGGCAGGATGCTTGTAGATATTGGAGATATTGACCCAGCCGCAGCAAGCCACCGCCTGAGCAGGATATTCGGCATTGCATCATTCAGCCCTGTGGCCCGGGTGAAAGCAGATACAGATAAAATTTATCAAGCTGCAAAGGCTGCGTTGGAAAATGCAATGGAAAAAGAAGATACAGCCCCCGGTGAAAAGATTACTTTTCGCGTTACCGCAAAAAGGGCAGACAAATCGTTTCCTCTTACTTCAATGGAATTGGCTAAAGAGGTGGGAGCATATCTGCTGAAAAACGTTCCCAACTTGAAAGTAGACCTGCATAATCCCCGCATAATTGTTTCGATAGATATCCGCCAGGGACAGGCATTTATATTTTCTGATAAAATTCCCGGTCCCGGCGGCCTACCCCTGGGTACCAGCGGAAAAGGAGTACTGCTGATCTCTGGTGGAATAGACAGTCCCGTAGCTGGTTGGATGACAATGAAAAGGGGAGTAGAAATTGAAGCAGTACATTTTCACAGCTTTCCATTTACCGGGGAAAAGTCCAAACAAAAAGTAATTGACTTATGCCGGGTATTGGCCGGTTACAGCGGCAAAATCAAACTGCACATTGTGCACTTTACAGATATTCAAAAAGCAATCCACAAAACCTGCCAAGAAGACTTTAGAATCACTGTAATGAGGCGTTTTATGTTCCGCATCGCCCAGCGCATTGCTGAAAAAAATGGAGCACTGGCTCTTGTTACCGGGGAAAGTGTCGGCCAGGTGTCCAGTCAAACTTTACAAAATATGCTGGCAATAAATGAAGTAACTAAACTTCCTGTCCTCAGGCCGCTGGTGGCCTTTGATAAAAATGAAATTGTTGCCCTGGCCAGAAAAATTAAAACATATGATATCTCTATCCAACCTTATGAAGACTGCTGCACCTTATTCCTGCCCAAGTCTCCCATTACCACTAAACCGAGGCTGGGCGTAATTTTGAAAGCCGAAAGCAGGCTGAACGTGGATGAAATGGTTGAAGATGCCATGGGCAAAATAGAAACACTGACAATAACAGAAGATTATAAGTAAATAACTTGGCTGGTTGTTTCTAAACAACCAAAAAAACCCACGAAGTTTTTTCGTGGGTTTTACTGTATGGTGCGCCTGGCAGGGATCGAACCTGCGCACCCGGCTCCGGAGGCCGGCGCTCTATCCACTGAGCTACAGGCGCATATCTGTGCCAGTACATTATATCTAACTTTCAGTTAAAAATCAAGTAACAAGAAACTGACTGATTCAACCCGGATTTTCATTATAACATAATAAAACCGTCAGTCAATACATATAATCGCTCATTATCCCGGTAAAGGTACCATTTTTAAGGTGGAAGTTTGAATTCCAATTTAGTACAATGAAATACATCGTTTACCAGTGGTTAATTTTAGGAGGATTGGTAGTACATGAAAAAACTGAAAAAATTCACTGCAGCAGTCTTACTTGCAGTTTTAACCTGCTCTCCTGCGGCACCTGCTGCCGCCGGAATTCACACCATACAGCCTGGAGATTCTTTATATTCAATAAGCTTAAAATACGGTACAACGCTGCACCAGTTGATGGAGCTCAACCAGTTGAACAGTTCATCAATAACTCCTGGACAGAAAATTAAAGTACCTGGTAATGGAAAGTTAATAAAACCTTTAAAATATATATTAATGCCCGGTGAAAAACTGTATCAAATCACCTTACAGTTTAACCCGGCTGCCCAGGCTGCTATTGCCGCTAACGGCTTGTCAGAAGCTGTAATTTATCCCAGCCAGGTGCTTAAAGTTTCCCCTCGAACAGAGCCGGCCAGCAGAAGCAGCAGGAGACCTGTAATTCCTTATACAAAAGAAGACCTGGATCTGCTGTCCCGGTTAATTGCAGCCGAGTCCCGCGGTGAGCCTCAAATAGGTCAAATTGGTGTAGGCGCAGTAGTAATTAACCGTGTGCAGAGTCCATTGTTTCCCAATTCAATAAAAGATGTTATCTACCAGCCCAGTCAGTTTGGACCGGTACGCACCGGGCTAATTAACAGGCCTGCTCCCGATTACTGTGTTCAGGCTGCAAAAAAAGCACTATACGGGGCAGATCCTACCAATGGAGCACTGTTCTTCTTTGACACAAGTACCAGCAGCAGGTTCCTTCGTTCATTACCGGTGGCAGCCAAACATGGTAATTTAATATTTGCTTATCCCAAGTAGCAGATATCATCATCTGTCAATTAACAAGTCAGCATAATATGGCAGGTGATCGGAAGCAGTGCTTAAAATTACCCCCGCCTTTTTCAGCTGAAACTTATTATCCGCCAGAACATAATCTATCTTTTGGGCTGGTGACGGTGTTGGATATGTTGCAGGCGTCCTGTTGTTTGGGGGCAAACAGTTAAGCAGATTTCCTGCCAGCAGATTTTTTACAGCAGGCCCGCCTGCTTCTTCATTTAAGTCCCCGGTTAGTATCAGCGGTTTAACTTCTGATGAAATAATCTCTTTAATATATTGAACCTGCGTAACACGGTCATTTTCATCCAACCCCAGGTGGGTGGTAAAAAAAACAATCTTTCCTGTACGGAGCCTTATTACTGCTTTTAAAAACCCTCTTTTTTCCCCGCTGCCGGGTAATTTATAATTGCAGCATTTAATAATGGGATAGCGGCTTAATATGGCACAGCCGTACAAAGAAATACCGGCCAGGCGTATATTGGGACCATAAACATAATTCATGCTGCAGAGTTCAGCCAGTTTTTTGGCCTGGTTAAACATGCCGCTGCGCAGGTTCCATTTATCTACTTCCTGGAGACCGCAGATATCAGCACCTGAACTTAGTATTACCCAGGCTGTCCGCCGGATGGAAACTCTATTATCCATGCCTTCCCCGTGTCTAATATTATATGTTAAGACCCTGAGATGGTTAGGCTTTAAATAACACATGTTAAAGTTTATGGTGAAGGCCGATTATTTATTCCACATAATAAGGCCCGGTTTCGTCTTTAAGCAGTTCCAGTACATCGTTAAGCACCCGGCTTGATGTTTGGTTAAAAACAACTGCAGCGCTTTCATCCCATGGTGTGGGATCACGGTTTATTACTGCTACCTGGCGGGCCATGTAAGGCAGCCCGGCCACAGGATATACCTGCAGGCTGCTTCCAACTACCAGCAGCAGCTGGCAGCCGCTCATAACTTTTTCAGCGGTATAATAGTCTTCCGGCATCGGGTCCCCAAACAGCACCACATTGGGCCTTAACAGGCTGCCGCAGCTGTCACACCAGTAGTTTTCAGTTAAGCGGTTTATATCATACTCTTTTTTGCATTGTGTACAGCGGCAGCTTCGCAAATGCCCATGTACTTCCCAAACCCGCTGTGATCCAGCCTTTTGATGCAGGCCGTCAATGTTCTGTGTAATAACTCCTAAAAGCCATCCCCTTTTTTCCAGCTCTGCCAGTGCATAATGCGTCCGGTTAGGTTGGGCTTTGAGGCACCCCTGCCACCACTGAAGATTAAGCTTATAAAATGTTTCCGGGTCTTTCTTTAAGGCATCAACACTGGCCACCTCTTCCGGCTTGTATTTGTTCCACAAACCGGTATTTCTGCTGCGAAAATCAGGAATGCCGCTTTCTGTACTGGCACCGGCACCTGTTAAAACAATGATTTTTGAGCTTCCTTTGATCAAGTCAACCAGTAACTTAATACTTTCCCGGTATTGCAATTAGAACACCCTTTCCCGAAATTTTTATAATTAGAAGGAATTTATCATTATGCAGCGAATTGTATAACTATAACATAATTTTAATTGGGAAGGCGGTAACTTTGAATATTAAATACCGAAAAGCAAAAATTTCTGATGTGGAAGAAATACACCAGCTCATTTCCTATTATGCACAAAAAAACTTAATGCTGGCTAGATCCAGGTCTTCACTTTACGAGGGTATAAGAGAATTTACTGTGGCAGAACACAATGGCAGGGTTGTAGGATCCGGTTCACTGCATATTATATGGGAAGACCTGGCTGAAATAAGAGCCTTGGCAGTGAACCCGGGTTACATAAAAAAAGGTCTAGGACGGAACCTGATAAATCTTTTTCTCCAAGAAGCCAGTGATCTGGAAATTAAAAAGGTGTTTGCCCTTACCTACCAGCCTAAGTTTTTTTACCGCTTCGGGTTCTCCCCCATTGCCAAGGAAGAACTGCCGCATAAGGTCTGGAAGGAGTGCGTTAATTGTCCCTTATTTCCCAATTGTGAGGAAAACGCAGTAATTATTGAACTGTAAATAAAACAGCCCCTCAATATATAATTAAGGGGCTGTTTTATTTATTCATCTTCTGTTGATTTACCAGTACCAGTTCCCGTAGAAGTGTCCCTGTTTTCTTCATCTTCCTCAGAATCATTTTCTACCTTTATACCGCACTTGTAACAGTAGATGCCGCCAGGAGGCAGTTCTATTTCGCACCGGGGGCATACCAGGGGCTTAGGCTGCAGTTCTTCAATTTTCTTTTCTATATCCAGGATGTCCGTTTCCACTTTTTTAGTGCTCTGCAAAAGCCTTTCAATTTCTGATTCTAGCCCCAGTTCACCCTTAAACTGGCGGTAAACAAGCTCCCCTATGGCTTCCTTGTTGTTTTCCAATACCCTGTACAGTTTGGTTAATTCGTATTTTAATTTTGTCAGTTCCAGCAGTTCTGTAGGTCTACGGGTAGCTTCCCTGGCCCTGTCGCTGAACTCTTTTGCCCTTTCCCCGATTTTGTTTAAAAAGTTCACGCCTTTCCCTCCTTCCCCCCATGCAGCTGTTTATAAATATATATTATATTATCACTTATTCTGTATTATTTCATTATTCCATTTCAGACAGTCGGTGGGAGAACTCATTTATATCATCAGCCAGTTTACCCAGCTGATTAATGGCATATATTATCTGCTCCGATGCATTAACCTGGCGTTCAGTAAGTTTGTTGTTGTCCTCTACGCTCTTAATGATACCTACCATTGATTCTTCCAGGTTTTTCATTATGGCTGCTATCTTTTTCACAGAAGAAGCGCTGTGTTCTGCCAGCTTTCTAACTTCTTCTGCCACCACAGCAAACCCTTTTCCGTGCTCCCCGGCTCGAGCTGCTTCTATGGCCGCATTAAGACCCAAGAGTTTAGTTTGGTCAGCCACCTTCCTTATAAACTGCAGCACTTCACCTGTATCATCCAGGTGTTTTTTAACATCGCTAACAGCCCCGCTCAGTGTATGGCCATAGTTCTTTATAAAATTAGACACTTCTGTTATAATTCCCGGAACTTGTTCCACTGTGGCATTGATTTCTTCACCCATACTGGCCAGCTGTTGTGCTTGTTCTTTTAACTCATCCAGCATTTCTGTTTTTTGCTTAGCCAAATACCACATTAATTTGGCCGCTTTTGCTTCTACACATACGCTGTCCGGGGGCTTTTTCTCCATTATCTGCTCTCTAACCTTTTCTGACCCAGTAACATTAAAAATGACTTCCAGCCCAGGCTGAGTAAGCAGGTCTTCAAGCTGGGTATAAGTTGGTATGCCTATCTCCTTAGCATACATCATCCCCTGGGCATCTTCTTTAATATCTGCAATACCCAGTATCCGGGCCTCGTCAATGTTTTCAAAGGCCCGGAGCATTGAATATCCACCTCTACCCCCACCAACAATGCCAATATTCAACCCTATCACCTCTATGTATATCTTTATTTAAACTATGTTTTCTCTAAAATATATACAATTCCTGCCAAATGAGTATGCAGTATTTAAAATATTCTAAAAAAACCTGCTTCGTTCTTTGAATTTGCCGGCTGTCGAGACCACAGCCTGGCACATTAAAAAACAGGGGTCTTTAACCCCTGCTTACCGCCTTGCTGTAATACATTGTCCGCATGCAGGCTTTTCAATAATTACCGGTTCAACCTTTTCCCACTTACTTCCATGAGGCCTCAACATCCTGGTTTCAATATCTCTTATTACTTCCTGGTACTGTCCATTATCTCCCAGCCCTTCGGCCAGCACTTCTGCCTGCTGCCTGTCTTTTTGCTCTAAGAATACCTTGTATTTTATTAAATTGTCCCCCTGTATCTTGCTCATTGCTTTTAACGTCCCGTTTTTTGCATCACCTACTAAAACCTGGTGCAGCTTCTCTCCCGGTTCTTTTACAATGTAATATTTCTGCCTTGCTGCCGCCATTATAATTCCCCCAATTGCTGTGTAATTTGCATTTATTTACCTCGTTTACCTGTAACATACCGTGTGTTTATTAACTGCAAATAATTTAACCAGCAGGGCTCCTGCAAGAAAACCACCTATATGGGCCCACCAGGCTACACTTTGTGCAGCTGGTGATGAAACCAGGATTTGATTTATTACCTGGAGGAAAAACCAAAACCCCAGAAACAGCATTGCAGGTATGCGGATGATGTTAATAAATATGCCGATGGGAAATAAAGTCAGCACCCTGGCCCTGGGGAATAAAATCAAATATGCCCCTAATACACCTGCAATGGCCCCGCTTGCACCAACCATGGGAACAGTAGACTCAGGCATTGAGTACACATGAGTAAGGGTAGCAATATACCCGGTTATAAGGTAAAAGATAAAAAATCGCCCATGTCCCATGCGGTCTTCTACATTATCGGCAAAAATCCATAAATAAAGCATATTGCCCAGTAAGTGAAACCATCCTCCATGCAGGAACATTGTTGAAGTCATTTTAACAAGCATTTCTATTAAACCGTAAGTGTTGAGCAGGTGGTAAGGTATCACGGCATATCTCATAACTAAGTCATTGGCGTAAGGACCCAGGGAAACTTGGAATAAAAATACCAGTACATTGGTAATTATTAAAATATAACTGACAACAGGCACCCTGGAAGCCTTAATGTTATCTTTTAAAGGTAGCGTACAAATCCCCCCTACCGGTTACAGTCCCATTTCTCTTAGATACTGCAGCCCTTTACGGCTGACAACCACCGGGAAGCTGGCCACGTACCCGGGGCGAAGGAAAAATTTTGGCTTGCTTCCACCGACCACTAACCAACCCTCATCCAACATTTTTTGCAGCATGGTAATGACTTGTTCCTCTGACAGTCCAGTTCGCTCCATAAATATCTGAATAACCATTTCTTGAAATAATATACTCTTTTGAGCCTGATAAAGTTCCGCCAGCAGCCTACCCAGGGTCTCCTTATCGTTCAGGTTAACCTGCATCCAAGCAAACCTCCTAACTATAGGTTTTAGCAAAGTAAATATAAGTATACAACAGTTTAAAAAAAGCCGGCAGGTTATAACTACCAGCTTTTTTCACTAATTATAATAACTGAATAATTCATACTTCTCAGCTCAGGTATTTTATACATACAAATACAATACTTGTTCCTAAATTAAAGCTAAAATTAACTGGGCAGCAAAAAACAATCCCGAGACAGCGCAAAATGAATAAACCATATATTTTGTTAACATTGTATCTCTTGTTTCCAGCCATACTGCTATGTTTTCCAAATTAATTTTAATTTTACGTTTATTAATAACTTTTATCCTGCACTTATGTGTAATTAATACCGGCTGCTGGCGGGAAATTGATTCAATCACTATAAGACCCCCCAAACATATGTTTTGTATATAATATATCAAACATATGTTTTTGTCCAGGGTTTTTAAAACATAATTTTTATTTTTCTTCCTCTTTTTCACTTTTTTCAATCATATCAGCAACCAAAGCCTTTGAATTTTCCACCTTTCTAAATATTTTTTCTTAAACTTCAACAATTTTCTGCAGTCTCCTGCAGTTAACAGCATTACAATTATCTTTTTTGTGTACTATTTAGAGCGCCCCAGCATATTATGATAAAGTCTAAATTTTTACAGAAAGGTGTGGAAACATGAAAGAACAGTACATCATTGATATTTTTGAAATTAATAAGGACTTAATGGATGAAATTCTTTGTGCCATAGGACTGGAAGAAATCCCTCTGGCGGAATAACCCCGTTAGTGTAAGCGGGGTTTTTAATGAATAAATTCTGCCAAACTACACATTTTATGTATGTAATTACATTATTTTTAATAAAGGAGAGTAACTGTGAAATTTTTTAGTTACTTAAAACGCGGGAAAAACAGCCTGCGCTCAAATAAACAGGCAGCACAACTGCTTCAGGATAAAATTTCAAAAGACTTAAATTACAATTTAACAATAATTGAAAAGCTGTTTACCAAAACACCCGACTTAATAATTCGCCGGTTTTACCTTAATCAAACCGGCCAGCCGGCAGCACTGGTTTATATAGAAGGCCTAACAGATAAGTTAGCAATAAATGAACACATTTTATATCCATTAATGCATGAGGATAATTTCGGAAAAAATACCGGTGAACCAGCAGCTGCAATTGGCAGAACAAAAAAAGCCGTTTTATGGAACGATATTGTAAATTATCTCCTAATGGGATACAGTGTTTTACTTATTGACGGAAGAGAAAGTGCAGTTTTATATGATACCCAGGGGTGGCCGCAGAGAGCCATTGAAGAGCCGCAAACAGAATCTACTATTAAAGGCGCACACCAGGGCTTTATTGAAACATCCAAGCAAAATATTGCCCTTATACGCCGCTACATTCCTAACCGGGAATTAAAAATGAAAGAGTTTATCGTCGGCCGCAGGAGTAAAACTCTTGTTACCATGTTATACCTGGCTGATGTAGCTCATCCTGAAGTTTTAAAAGAAATGGAAAAGCGAATACAGCGTCTTGATGTTGATTCCATTATTAATACGGGGGAACTTGCAGAGTTTATAGAAGATAATTCCTTCAGTATTTTCCCCCAATTTCAAATTTCAGAACGACCAGATGCTGTAGCCTCACATATCCTGCAGGGCAGGTGTGCACTGGTGGTTGATGTGTCTCCGGGAGTACTAGTAGGACCGATGACCTTTACCTCTTTTTTCCAAACAGTGGACGATTACAGTACCCGCTGGATTAGCGCCTCTTTTTTACGGTCGTTAAGGTTTTTAAGCTTGTTTATTGCATTATTTCTGCCTTCTTTATACATCGCTCAAGTATCTTTTCATTATGAACTGCTGCCGCTGAATCTAATAATGTCTGTGGGAGAATCTCGAGTTAAAGTACCATTACCTCCTATTGTTGAAGCTTTTATGATGGAAATTTTTTTAGAAATGCTGCGGGAATCAGGTCTCCGTCTGCCGACTCCCATAGGACAAGCTGTAGGAATAGTCGGGGGCATAGTTATTGGACAGGCAGCTGTACAAGCAGGTATTGTGAGCAACATTATGGTGATTGTAGTTTCATTAACAGCCATTGCCTCGTTTATTATTCCCAGTATGGACATGTCAGCGGCCATCCGGCTGCTTCGTTTTCCTATAATGGTACTGTCTGCCCTGCTCGGCATGCTGGGTATTGTCCTGGGGATGATGGCCATCATTGCTCACATTATCTCTTTAGAATCTTTAAAAACTCCCTATGGTGCCCCGTTTGCACCACTGAAAGTTTCAGACTTTAGAGACACCATCATTCGCTTTCCCCTGTGGTCAATTGATAAAAGGCCCTTTACAGCCCGGCCGGTGCAGCGGAAAAAGCTAAACTGGAAAGGAAAAAATAAAAAGTCCAAATGATGAAATATCCTGGTAACCAGATTACTCTTATACAGTACATTTTCATAATTACCGGCACTCAAGTGGGAATAGGTATTCTAACCCTACCGCGGCTGGTAGCAGAAGGTGCAGGAACAGATGGATGGATTTCCATACTGCTGGGGTGGCTGCTGGCAGTGACAGCCAGTTTAGTTATCATTCAAGTTATGAGAAAAAACCCCACGGATACCCTGTTCACTATTTTGAGAAAGTATTTTGGCCGCTGGTTAGGCGGCGCAGTTTCCCTGGCCTGGATCCTTTATGCCGCTTTTGCTGTTCTTACAGTGATATATTCTTTTATTAATATCATTAATACCTGGCTTTTACCTGAAACCCGCAGCTATATAATAATGTTTTTTTTCGCTTACCCAATTTACCTGGTGGCAGCACACGGAATCCGGGTTGTAGGCAGGTACTCTGAATTTATCTTTTTCTTTACATTTTGGATGCCGGTTTTACTGTCTATCCCCGTTAGAGAAGGAAAGTTTGTTTATCTTCTGCCGCTTTTAAAAGAAGGGATACAACCGGTTCTAATGACAGCAAAATCAACGATACTTTCATTTTTAGGATTTGAGCTGGCAATGATTTGGTACCCGTTTCTAAGAAATAAAAAAGCAGCTGCTAAAGGCATAATTATCGCCAACACCATTTCTTTGGTAGTATTTCTCCATGTGACCCTTGTCTGCTTTGTTTATTTCAGCCCGGATGAAATTACAAATTATATATGGCCAACCTTAAATATTGTTAAACCTATACAAATACCGTTCCTGGAAAGATTTGAAATAATGTTTTTATCTTTTTACCTTTTTGTTATTTCCACCACAGTTATACCTTATCTCTTTACCAGCGTATATGGAACAAGCCTGGTTTTCGGTTTAAAAGGACACCAGAATCCGCTGCGTATTTTCCTGGTTGTACTCATTATTTTGACTTACTTTTTATCAGTGGAGTACAAGCAGGTAGAAGCATTAAGCCAGTGGTGGGGTAACATAGGTTTTGTCTATGCTTACATTTTTCCTGTGCTGCTTTTGATTTACAGCTTTATTTTCAGCAGGCTGAAAGGAAGGAAAAAATTATGAAAAAAATACTTCTCTTGGCAGTACTGCTGTCAGCTGTCCTGTGTACCGCCTGTGCTGCAGATTCCATAAATTTAGAAGAAACCTCCCTTACCCTTTCCCTGGCCATGGATTTAGATGAAAAGGGAAACCTGGTTGTATATCAAACCAACCCTATATTCAGCCCGGAAGCTAAGAAAAAAAAGGATACCCTGTCTGCTTATAACGTTTTATCTTTAACACAGGGTAATATAGTCTTTGATGCTGTGAGCAACGGAAACGTGGTTAACGGCAAAACCCAGGTTGTCCTTATAGGTAAAAACCTTTTAAAACAGCGAAATCTTTTTCCCCTTCTTGACACGTTTTACCGCGATCCTGAAAATGCAGTAAATGCCAGGTTAGTGGCAGTAGACGGGGCAGTAAAAGAACTAATGAACTTTGATCCCGAAGACAAACCAAGGCTGGCGGTATACCTGGCCAACCTAATTGACAGTACTCACCGCAGGGAACAAACCGTTAAAACTGAATTGGGAAGATATTTTCACCAAACATACGAAAAAGGAATGACACCCAGCATCACAGAAATAAAAAAAGGGCCAGAGGAGATATTAGTTACAGGCACAGCATTATTAGACAGCAGCGGCAAATACGCAGCCTCATTAAACAGGCAGGAAAGCTCTCTGCTCCTTCTTCTGCAGCAGAATGTGGAAAAACCGGTTCCATTTATATTTACTCTCTCTGCCAACCAGCGTGAAGGCGAGATTAGTGTTAATATCAATAACGTAGATTACAAAATAGTTACTGATTATATTGGCAATAAATTTTATTTTGATATTCAAATGGATATGGACGTGTTTTTAATGGAACGCAATTTTATGATTAACACAGAAGAAAACCTAAAGAAGCTAAATCAAAAAATTGAGAACCTGTTAAAGCACGAGTGCGAGGGATTAATAGCTAAACTAAAAGAACATCAAGTTGACCCCATTGGCCTGGGTATATATGCCAGGGGCTACCATTACCAGGAATGGAAGATGGTGGAAGATAACTGGGGACAGGCTTTCTCTGAAGCAGAAATTATTGTCTCCCCGAAAGTCGCTATCCAGAGCTTTGGTGTTATCAAGTAATAAAAAAGCCCTTTACCTTAACTTTCAAGGCAAAGGGCTTTTATTTATTTTTAATGCAGCGGCTGACCGTAAGCTCTAATATATAAATCCCTCAGCTCACTAATCAAAGGCATCCGTGGGTTGCTGGTGGTGCATTGATCTTCAAAGGCTCGTTCGGCCAGCTCATCCACCACTGCTGAAAATTCTTTTGGTTTTACCCCGCATTCTGCAATTGTTGTGGGCATATCAAGCGTTCTCATCAGTTCCAGCACTGAATTAATTAGACTTCTTACCCCTTCTTCAGGAGTGCTGGCCGGCAGCCCCAACCGCTGGGCAATTTCCTGGTATTTTAAATGTGCAGCATAATATTCATAATTGGGGAAAGACGTAAATTTACTGGGACTGGGTATAGCTGCGTTGTACTCTATAACATGGGGCAGCATAATGGCGTTGGCCCGGCCGTGAGATATATTAAACTGCCCGCCCAATTTATGAGCCAAGCTGTGATTAATACCCAAAAAAGCATTGGTAAATGCCATACCAGCTATGGTGGAAGCGTTATGCATTCGTATGCGTGCTTCCTCGTCCTTACCATTTTGATAGGCCCGGGGCAGGTAATTAAATACCATTTCTATGGCCTTGATGGCCAGTCCGTCAGTGTAATCGGTGGCCATAGCAGAAACGTATGCCTCCATGGCGTGAGTTAAAACATCCATACCGGTATCAGCAGTAACCTTAGGAGGTAATGACATAACAAAATCAGCATCTATAATGGCCACATCAGGAGTCAGCTCATAATCAGCCAGCGGGTATTTAATTTCCTTCCCTTTATCAGAAATAACGGTAAACGCTGTAACCTCAGAACCTGTACCGCTGGTGGTGGGTATGGCAACCATCTTAACCTTACGTCCCAGCTTGGGATACTTGTAAGTGCGCTTGCGGATATCTAAAAATTTTAGTTTTAAAAACTCAAATTCTACCTCGGGGTATTCATAAAACAGCCACATACCTTTGGCAGCGTCAATGGCAGACCCACCCCCCAGGGCAATAATTGTGTCCGGGTTAAAGCGGCTCATGAACTCCACCCCTTTTCTAACCATATCCATGGGCGGGTCGGGTTCAACCTGGTCAAATACTTCAATGTTTACCTGGTTGCGCCGTTTATTTAAGTGATATGCTACTTTATCTACGTAACCAAGATCTACCATTGCCTTATCGGTTACTATTAATGCCCGCTCAATACCGGGCATTTTAGTAAGATACTGCACAGAACCCGGCATAAAATAGATTCTCTCCGGCACCCTGAACCACTGCATTCTTTCTCTTCTTTTAGCCACCCTTTTAACATTAATCAAATTTTTCACACTCACATTAGAAGTTGTAGAGTTGCGCCCGTAAGACCCGCATCCCAGGGTCAAGGACGGTACATTGGTGTTGTAAATTTCCCCAATGGCACCGTGGGTAGTGGGAGAATTTATAATTACCCGTCCCACACGTATGGTATCGGAAAATTCTTTAATAATGTCACTATTCTCTGAGTGAATGGCAGCCGAGTGCCCTAGGCCTCCAAACTCTACCATCTGCACACATCTTTCAATGCCCTGCTTGTAGTCGTCAACCACATAAAAAGCTAGGATTGGTGAAAGTTTTTCCTGGGATAGGGGATATTCAGGTCCCACACCGTCCAAGGGCGCCACCAGTATTTTGGTATCCCTTGGTACCGCCAATCCCGCCATTTCGGCAATAACAGCCGCCGGCTTACCCACAATCTGCGGGTTAATGTGACAGCAGTCCTCACTGGCAGCTATTCTCGTAAGCTGTTCCACTTCCTGGGGATTAAGGAAATAGCAGTTATTTTCTTTTAACAATCTTACAGTTTCATCGGCAATTTCCCTGTCAACGATTACCGCCTGTTCTGATGCACAGATTAAACCATTGTCAAAGGTCTTACTCATAATAACATCAGTTACAGCCCTTCTTAATTTAGCTGATTTCTCTATGTAGCAGGGTACATTACCAGGGCCAACACCCAGGGCTGGTTTCCCAGCACTGTAGGCGGCACATACCAGTTTTGCTCCACCGGTAGCTAAAATTAGAGAAACACCATTATGCTGCATTAAAGACTGAGTGGCCTCGATTGAAGGTTCTTCTATCCAGGTAATAAAATTTTCAGGTGCTCCAGCTTTGACACCGGCTTCATACATAATTCTTGCCGATTCCGCACTGCACCTTTGGGCCCCGGGGTGAAAGCTGAAAATAACAGGACTTCTGGTCTTAGCACAAATCAATGCTTTAAACATGGTTGTAGATGTAGGATTGGTAACAGGAATTATAGCTGCCACCACACCTACCGGTTCTGCCACTTCGTAATAATCTTCTTCTTCATTTTCATTAATAACCCCAACAGTTTTTTCATACTTGATGCTGTGGTAAATATATTCGGTAGCAAAAATATTTTTTACTATCTTATCTTCATAAACACCTTTTTCAGTTTCTTCAACAGCTAATTTTGCCAGCTCCATGTGCTTGTTTAAACCTGCCAAGGCCATGGCTTTGACAATTTCATCAACCTGTTCTTGATTTAACTTCATAAATTCATCTTTTGCTCTAAGGGCCTTTTCTACTAGACCATTAATCATCTGTGAAGCCTGAGGGTTTGCTTGCTGTTCACTCACATGGCCACCTCCATTATGTCTAAACTTGTTTGTCAACTATTTTTTGCATCTAAAGCATTTGGTATGTATAAAATAAAATTTCCCAAAGATAAAAAATGGCCCGCTGAGTTATTCAGCGGGCACAAAATGTATTCATAACCTTACTTTCTCATTTCGTTTAAGGTTACCTGCATATTGGTGTTATTTAACTTTGTCCACATAACAATTATCTGCTGGTAGTCTTCTCTTCCGGCTAATTCCTTCGCATATTCATTAGCCGCTTCCTCAGTATCAAAAACTGCCACATCATCCACTTCATTGTTGAGAAGTTTAACTACACTATAAACAGACTGGCTCATTAATCTTTACCTCCCGCCCCTTTATAGTCAGTACAATCCTTCAAATATGACTTAAGTGAAGCCAGGGCCGCCTCCAGTCCATCGGCAAACCCCTGGTTATATTCACTGTTTTTCATCTCCCGGTTGTAGTGCAGGTACACTGTTGTGTCTTTTTCCCATTTTTTTATGGCTTCCAACACAGTCAATGCCATCCCTCGTCTCACGGTTTTCTTTTTGCTATCACGTGTACTAACCCATCCGGGGCATCTACTATTTTAACAATGCTGTCCTTAAAATCCTTGTATTCTTGAAGTTCTTTTGCTTGTTCCTGTATATTGTATAACATTTCCCTAACCTTGGCATCGTAATCCAGGATAAGATCTTTTATAGATTGGTCCAGCTCGCTGCCTTCCACTGCTTCAATTAACATATTCCCGGCTTTACCCACATCAACCATATGCTTGTTGGGAGCACCTTCACCAATGTAGATAAAGGAATTGGGCAGCAGGGGGTTTTCATTTTTCTTTTCTTCTACCAGGCCATCGGCTTTTAACTGTTCAATGACCCTGTCTACAGTTTCTTCAGTCAGCCCCAGGGCATAAGCAATTGTTTCTTTATCCTGGGTGCACTGCCCATCAATTGAATTATCTCTAATATAAAACGCCACTCGATTTAATAAACCTTTGCTGAGGGATTTTTTTCTTCTTCCCATATAATTACCTCCATGGGCCTACTCAGGCCAGGTTGCATTTTCAGCTTTTTTAAACTTTACATCCCATAAAACGGTAAACTTTATATTACCTTCATCCCAGTTTTTCGGCATTACAGGCTGATCAACTATCATAATGTCAAACTTATCTTTAGCTTCCGGGTCAGCCAGCATCTTACCAGCGCCTTCCTTGTCAAAAGCAATTGGCAGTCGCAGTCCACTGTGCCAGGTAAGCAGCAGGTAATAAAGTTCGTTTTCAAAATCGTAAGCCCATTTCCAGACATAATCCCCCCGGGTTAAATCCAAGGCCCCGCTCCACTGGGGATTTCCTATAATCATGGTAGTCCGCTTGTATTCCTGCCCATTTTCTTCATAACCTAAATCCGCCCAAGCTCCAAAGTCAGGGCTGTAAGCAGCACCACCATATTCCGCAATTATTTCTTCAATGGTTTGTTTTTTAAGAAACTTTTTTTCAGCCATAATTTCCTCCTACTTTGTTCATTTTTTACTCCATTATCAATTATACACCAGTGCTTAATTTACCCACCGGCCATGGTAAATATCTTGCCATTACTGTAGAATAACAAATGATAGTAACTTTTGCAACGATGCATTATACCTTGTATCAATTATCTACCTGTACCGCTTTTGCTGTTATGTACTCCTCTTCCCCGTCCCCTTTTACCGCTAACTTATCTTCTTCAGGAGTCCAGGAAACCTTAATAGTAATTTGTCCTGAATATCCGCTGATGTCAATTTTAGCCTGTCTCAGCCAATCCTCCGTAATATGGACCAGTACCAGTTCCATCTTATTGCTGCGAAAAAGTTTAAAACGAGCATTTTCTACTATATTATAAAATAAAGTATAATCTTTAACATCACTGTTAAACAATTCAGGATCATTAACGGTAAACTCCACTTCTCCAGCTTTATCGCTTTTTCCTACCATCAGTTGTGAGTAATCTTCCGGCATCATTACACCTCCATAATATTGAGCTTAACCTTTTACAATAATATTTGACACTATATACTGATATCCTTTAAAAACATTTTATCCACAACGCTCTTTATCAAAACCAATGCCATTAATTGCAGCACATTTACCCCTTGTCTTTTTCGGCAACTTATAGCATAATTTTAGTGATGCTTATTAATTAGTTAACATTAAAGGAGGCTGGATCTTTATGTTCATGGTATCCATTGACGTAGACAAGTGTGAAGGCTGCGGCGCATGCGTTGATCCTTGCCCTGCTAGCCTGCTGGAGCTGGTAGACGGCAAAGCACAAGTGGCTGGTGACGCTGCTGACTGCATGGGCTGCGAAACCTGCGTAGAAGTTTGCCCCACAGGCGCTGCTACCGTTCAAGAAGTTTAATTTAAGCTTACAAAAAGCTGGGAATCAGTACCCAGCTTTTTGTTTTTTTGTTCAATTATTGCGCCGGCTTATTTTCAGACTGACCGAAGGTTAAATTATTGATAAAATGTTGCGATAAAAGATTAAGCGTTTTGCATAATTACCTTATCTCAGAAAAGAAACAATTATTTAGACCTTTTTATTCCAATTCTTGCTCCCACGCTGGGGCGTGGTAAACCGCCTGGGATCTTCCTTCACTCTGGTCTTAACCACCAGTCCGT
>JACDOL010000023.1 GCA_017656165.1 Desulfotomaculum sp. | reverse complement strand
GATTATTGCATAAACTGGAGAAATGTTCTAGGTGGGTACTATTTGACGCTTACTTTTGTAATTTACAGAAGGAAATATATGTAAAATATAGTAATTAATACAATGTAATTATTATTTGGGGATGTGAGAATTTGACTGTTCATAGTATTACCGAATACAATCAATATTTATTTAATGAAGGAACCCATTATTTTAGCTACAAAAAATTAGGAGCACATCTAACTATATGTAATGATATCCCCGGAGTTCAATTTTCAGTATGGGCCCCTAATGCCAGGAATGTAAGAGTTGTGGGCGATTTTAACAATTGGGATGGCAGTAATCACTCTATGAAAAAATTAGGGCTATCCGGAATATGGTCATTATTTATACCAGAAGCTCAAAAAGGAGATTTATATAAATATGAAATACATACCTGCCAAGGTAAAGTGTTGTTAAAATCCGATCCTTATGCATTTTACTCTGAATTACGGCCTAGAACTGCTTCTGTAGTTTATCCATTAAAGGGATATTCATGGAGTGATGGTAAATGGCAAAAAAGTAAAACTATAACCTCTATTTATGAACAACCAATTTTAATATATGAGCTGCATTTAGGTTCTTGGAAGCGTGGGGAAAAAAATGATTTTTTGTCATGCATTGAACTGGCTGATCAATTAATTAATTATGTGAAAAAAATGGGGTATACACATATAGAACTGCTTCCCATTTTAGAACATCCCTATGATGGATCATGGGGTTATCAAGTAACTGGTTACTATTCCGTAACAAGTCGGTACGGCTGCCCACATGACTTTATGTATTTTGTAGATAAGTGTCATCAAAACGGAATCGGGGTAATTTTAGACTGGGTGCCGGGGCATTTTTGCAATGATCAGCATGGATTGAGACGTTTTGATGGAACGCCGTTATATGAATCCTCTAATTATAAAAAAAGTGAAAATAAAGAGTGGGGTACCACTAATTTTGATTTCTCTAGGCCTGAAGTATGGAGCTTTTTAATATCCAATGCACTTTTTTGGTTGGATGTATATCATGTAGACGGGTTAAGGGTAGATGCAGTTTCTAACATGCTTTATCTCGATTACGGAAAAGAAGATGGAGAATGGGTGCCCAATGATTATGGAGGAAAAGAAAACATTGAGGCAATAAATTTTTTACGAAAACTCAATGAGGTTGTTTTTCATTACTTTCCACATACGTTAATGCTGGCAGAAGAATCAACCCAGTGGCCGCAGGTAACCAAACCTACATATGTTGATGGATTGGGCTTTAATTATAAATGGAACATGGGATGGATGAATGATATTTTGAGTTATATGAAAAAGGATCCTGTTTACCGCCGCTGGCATCATAATGAATTAACATTTTCCATTATGTACTCTTTTTCTGAAAACTTTGTATTACCTATATCACATGATGAGGTGGTTCATGGTAAAAAATCACTTCTGGATAAAATGCCTGGGGATTACTGGCAAAAGTTTGCAAATTTACGAACATTGTATGCTTACATGATAGCTCATCCAGGGAAAAAATTAATTTTTATGGGTGCAGAATTCGGGCAGTTTATTGAATGGCGTTACGATCAAAGTTTGGATTGGCATCTTCTTGATTATGAGATGCACCAAAAATTACAACACTTTTTCTGTGTGCTGAATTATTTTTACCGGAGAGAAAAAAGCCTGTGGGAATTAGATAATAATTGGACTGGTTTTCAATGGATTGATCCTCATGACAGCACACAAAGCATTATAACCTTTATGAGAAGAGCAAAAAAATCTGATGATTTTCTTATTGTAATTTGTAATTTTACACCAGTAGCACGTCATAATTATCGAATTGGGGTTCCCTATCGGGCTGAGTATGAAGAAGTATTTAACAGTGATTTACAAATATACGGTGGTTCGGGGGTGGTGAATAAAGGTGTTTTAAAAGCTTCAGATGATTCCTGGCATAATCAACCTTATTGTTTAGAAATAACAATTCCTCCTTTAGCAGCAGTATTTATAAAACCTCAAAGAATAAGGTAAAAAAGGCCGAGAAGTGGGTGAAATTAATGCGAAAAAAA
Organism: Desulfotomaculum sp.; assembly: GCA_017656165.1. Taxonomy (GTDB): domain Bacteria; phylum Bacillota; class Desulfotomaculia; order Desulfotomaculales; family Desulfohalotomaculaceae; genus Desulforadius. Next base: position 24,834 of record JACDOL010000023.1, on the reverse strand, counting down.
GAATTTGTAGCTATGCTGTTGGCCGGCGGACAGGGCAGCAGATTAGGTATTTTAACAAAAAAAATAGCAAAACCTGCTGTGCCATTTGGAGGTAAATACAGGATAATAGATTTTACTTTAAGCAACTGTTATAACTCAGGAATTGATACGGTAGGGGTACTAACTCAATATCAGCCTTTAGAACTAAATTCTTACATAGGTATCGGCAGAGCTTGGGATCTAGATAGAAAAAATGGTGGCGTTTCTCTGCTTCCTCCCTTTGTTAGGGAAAAAGGAGGGGAATGGTATAAAGGAACAGCTAATGCTATTTATCAAAATGTTAGCTTTATAAACCAGTATAATCCCAAGTTTGTTTTAATATTATCGGGTGATCACATATATAAAATGGATTATTCAAAAATGCTTCAATTTCATAAAGATAAAGAATCGGAAGCCACAATTGCTGTTATAGAAGTGCCCTGGAAAGAAGCTCATCGCTTCGGAATACTAATTCCAGACGAAAACGGTAGAATAATTGAATTTGAAGAAAAACCTGTTAATCCTAAAAGTAATTATGCTTCCATGGGAGTGTATATATTTAACTGGAATGTGCTGAAAGATTATTTAGAAAAAGATGAAAATGACCCTAATTCTAGTAATGACTTTGGTAAAGATATAATTCCCAAGATGCTGCAAGAAAATGTTAGGATGTATGCCTACTCCTTCAGGGGATATTGGAAAGATGTAGGGACGGTAGAAAGCTTATGGGAAGCCAATATGGACTTATTGGGCGAGAAGCCGCAGCTGGACTTGTATGATTACAACTGGCCAATTTATTCCGTAACTCCAACCCAACCACCACAATTTATTTCAGAAACTGCTGAGATAAATTGTTCTCTAGTAAGTGAAGGCTGCATGATTTTTGGGCGGGTAGAGCATTCAGTCTTGTTTTTTGGCGTTCATGTAGGAAAAAATTCAATAGTAAAGGATTCAATAGTAATGCCCAGCGTAAAAATTGGGCGTAATGCGGTAATTGAGAAGTGTATTATATGTGAGAATGCAGTTGTGGAGGATAACTGCCAAATTGGTGCCGCAGCCTGCAATAGCAAAGGTATAACAGTTGTGGGGGACAGCTTAAGAGTTCCTGCGGGTCAAAAGATTCCGGCTGGTATGGTTATAGGTTCAGAGCAGTTAGTAAAAAGGAGTTAATGGAAATGAAAGATGTTATGGGTATTATTAGTTTAAACGAGAATAGTGATGTTTTAAATAATATTACCAATCACCGCCCTCTGGCATCGGTACCTTTTGGCGGTAGGTACCGGATTATTGATTTTGTACTATCTAACATGGTAAATTCCGGAATTCAAAATGTTGGTGTGTTAACAAGATATAAACACCGTTCTTTAATAGATCACTTAAGATCAGGTAAAGATTGGGATTTAGACAGGAAAAGAGATGGTTTATTTATATTTCCGCCTGAAAATATTAACAATCCTGCGGAACTTTATAATGGTGTTATGCAAAACTTGTATAATAATATAGATTATATTTATAAAAGCAGACAGAAGTATGTATTAGTCTCAGGTAGTGACATTATATATAACCTAAACTACCGGCAGGTTTTTGATTTTCATAAGCAGATGAAAGCTGATATAACTATGATTTATAAGGAAATTAATAACATTAATAAATTGCATTCTTGTTCATTTATTACAAAAATGAAAAATACGCGGATATTAGATATGGAAGTGAATTCCTGCTGTTCTAAGAGCAGTAAAATGTGTCTCGAAGCTTATATCATGGATAAATCACTATTAATAGATATTGTTAATTCCTGCGTATCTAGGGGATATATAGATTTTATTAAAGATGGAATAGTAAAAAATATCAGTATACTTAATGTTATTGGATATCAGCATACAGGTTATGTAGCCAAGATTAATTCTATTGAAAGTTATTATCAACACAGTATGGATTTGCTTAAGACAGATATATGGAAGGAGTTATTTTTTAAGCCCGGATTAGTATATACCAAGGTGAAAGATGGAGCAGCAACTAAATATACAAAAGATTCAGTGGTTAGAAATAGTTTAATTGCCAATGGCTGTATTATTGAAGGTACTGTAAAAAACAGCATACTGTTTCGTGGTGTAAGAGTTGACAGGGGGGCTTGTATTAAAAATAGTATTGTGATGCAAAAAAGTGTAATTGAAAAAAATGCAGTCTTAGAAAATGTAATTACTGACAAAGAAGTTTGTATTACTGCTGGGAAAATTTTAAGAGGTGATAAAAATTACCCGCTTGTGATTGAAAAAAAGAAAGTTATATAGGGCGTGATTAAATGTTGAAAGTACTGTTTGCAGCTTCTGAGGCCGGTCCATTTATAAAAACCGGTGGTCTTGGTGATGTGATAGGTTCGCTGCCTAAGGAATTAAGAAAACAAGGTATAGATGCACGGGTGATGATACCAAAATATAAAGATATCCCAGACAGCTTTAAAGAGAAAATGCACTTTTTGAAAGATATTAATGTATCGCTGGGATGGAGAAACCAGTATTGTGGATACCATTTATGCATTCACAATCAAGTACCCTTTTACTTTGTTGACAACGAGTACTATTTTAAGAGAAACGGTATATACGGTTTTGAAGACGATGCCGAACGGTTTGCTTTTTTTAGTCGTGCAGTATTAGAAGGGCTTATGCACTTGAATTTTGCACCTGACATTATCCACTGTCATGATTGGCATACCGGTATGATAAGCGTTTTTTTAAAGGCTCACTATCAAAATAATTCTACTTACAAAAAAATGCGCACAATATTCACCGTGCATAACTTACAATATCAAGGAATCTTTCCTCGAGAGATATTAAGAGATATTCTTTCCCTTGATGAAAGCTATTTTAATATTAACGGGATTAAATTTTATGGGCAGGTTAATTATTTAAAAGGTGGATTGATGTTTTCTGACCTTATTACTACAGTTAGCAGTACGTATGCAAAGGAAATACAAACAACTTTTTTTGGAGAAGGCTTGGACGGTGTCTTGAGTTATAGAAATAATGTTTTATACGGTATTTTAAACGGGATTGATTACCAACAATACAATCCAGAAAATGATATTTATATTTATCAAACTTTCAATAAAAATTTAATATTAGAAAAACAAAAAAACAAAGAACATCTGCAGCGATTCCTATGTCTGCCTGTTGATAATAAAAAGCCGATAATAGCAATTATATCTCGCTTGGTAAGTCAAAAAGGATTAGATTTGATAGCTCATATTTTAGATGAAATAATGGACCTTGATTTGCAATTGGTTATTTTAGGCACCGGAGACCCAAAGTATGAACAGTTGTTTATAAATGCATCTAAAAAGTATCCAGGTAAGATATCAGCTAATATTACGTTTGACAATATTTTAGCTCATAAAATATATGCCGGAGCCGATATGTTTTTGATGCCTTCTCTTTTTGAACCCTGCGGCCTGGGACAACTCATAGCCATGCGTTATGGATGCGTTCCAATTGTTAGAGAAACCGGTGGACTTAAAGATACTGTAGAGTCATATAATAAAATTACCGGAAAGGGAAACGGGTTTAGTTTTACCAATTATAATGCCCATGATTTATTATATACAATTAAGCGTGCAGTTAAATATTATTCAAACCAAAATACCTGGGAAAAAATTGTTAAACAAGCAATGTCCATGGATTACAGCTGGAAGGCATCAGCTTTAAAATATAAGGCCTTATATGAAAAGCTAATAATTTAAACCTGTCATGAACTTTCATGGCAGGTTTTCTTTTGCATTATCTGAATAAAAGGGAAAAAACAATAGCGACAAAATCAAAGAACGACACAGACGGTTTCTTTTGTAATATTAATGTTTTGCTCTAATAGAATAACAGATAACAATAATACAAAATCTAAAATATGAACGGGATAAAATAATGTAAAGTGGGAAAAATGCCTAAAAATGGAATCTGAAAGCAGGTGATTATTTATGAATGCTGGGTTATCAATTTTTCATAACTCACATGATTTATATTATCGCAACCCTTTTGGAGCTGTTCCTATTGATACTAAAATTACTATTCGATTAGAAATTTATTGTCACGAATTTCCTAAGTATGTAACATTACGAACCTGGAAGTACAATACCCAAGAAGAAAGAATTAATATGTATTTAGTTAAAGATGACGGTTATAAAAAAGTCTACCAGGTGGAATTAACATCACCACCAAGACCGGGTCTGCTCTGGTATTATTTTATTGTTAATATTGAAGGTAATACATATTACTATGGCAACAATGATAATAACTATGGAGGATTAGGTAAAGTTTACAAATATGAACCGCCATCCTATCAAATAACAGTATATAAGAAAAATTTGCATACTCCTAATTGGTTTAAAGAGTCTGTTATGTACCAGATTTTTGTTGACAGATTTTATAATGGACACCATGAAGGGAGACTTCTATATTCCAAGACAAAATGCTTTATATATAATAACTGGGACGAAGCACCTTATTATAGAAAGGACCCAGAAACAGGTAAAATAGTTTGTTATGATTTCTTTGGGGGTAATCTTTTAGGAGTATTGAAAAAACTGCCTTACCTTAAAAAATTGGGAATCAATATTATATATTTTAACCCTATTTTTGAATCTCCAAGCAATCACAAATATGATACATCTGATTATAAAAAAATTGATCCCATGTTTGGAGATAATAAATTATTTAAGGATTTATGTTCTAAAGCAAAGGATTTAGGGATTTCAATAATCTTAGACGGTGTATTCAGCCATACCGGCAGTGACAGTATTTATTTTAATAAAGAAGGAAATTATCCTGAGATTGGAGCTTATCAGTCAAAGAATTCACCATATTATCCGTGGTATAAATTTTATAATTGGCCTGAGGAGTATGAATGCTGGTGGGGAATAGATACTCTGCCAAACGTCAACGAAATGGAACCTTCTTATCAAAACTTTATTATCTATGATAAAGACAGCGTACTTAAGTACTGGATGAAAACCGGAATTAAAGGATGGCGGTTAGATGTGGTAGATGAACTACCCGGCGCTTTTGTTAAACGCCTCCGTAAAGAAATGAAAAAAATAGATCCAGAAGCAGTTCTTATAGGTGAAGTATGGGAAGATGCCTCTAATAAAATAAGTTACGGAGAAATGCGCGAATACCTTTTAGGGGATGAACTTGATTCTGTTATGAACTATCCCCTGCGAAATATAATTATTGATTTTCTTCTTGGAAATAAAAGTACAAATGAAGTGCACCGGACCCTTATGAGCTTATTTGAAAATTATCCCCATGAACACTTTTATTCTACAATGAATTTACTAGACAGCCATGATGTACCTAGGATCTTAACTGTATTGGGAGAAGCACCTCCAGAAGAAAGTCTTTTAGAGGAAGAACGCGGCTGTTATAAGCTTCCTCCAATGAAAAGACAACTGGCTTTAAAAAGATTAAAATTAGCGTCTCTTTTTCAAATGACATTCCCCGGTGTGCCGTGCATTTATTATGGAGATGAGGCAGAAATGGAAGGCTATGGGGACCCGCACTGCAGGGGTACATATCCATGGGGAAAAGAAAATAAAGACTTGCTGGAATGGTATAAAAAAATAATTTCTATACGTAATCGTTATGATGTTCTTAAAACTGGACAGTGGATACCGCTCAACCCGCAGATGGACTTTTACGGGTATATACGATTAATAGATAACGGAAAAGATATATTTGGGCAGGAAAAAGAAAATAATACTGCAGTTGTTTTATTTAACCGCAGTTCCAGGGAAAAATTAGATATTACCATTGATGTCGGCAAATGGTGCCAGGAGAAACTGGTGGATATTCTTAATCATAAACAAATTTATTTAGATAATGGAAGGATTAATTTGTCGCTGGAACCGTTGGAGGGTAAGTTATTATTACAATATACTAATTAATGGTAGGGGATAAAATTGAACTTTCGTAGAGAGTGTGGGATACTGCTGCATCCAACTTCACTTCCATCTAAATACGGCATTGGTGATCTAGGGAAAGAAGCTTACCGGTTTATAGATTTTTTATATAAGAGCAGGCAGAAACTTTGGCAGATACTGCCGCTTAATCCTGTAGGATACGGTTACTCTCCTTACCAAAGCCCCTCGGCCTTTGCGGGAAATCCTCTGCTTATAAGCATAGATAAATTAGTTAAAGAGGGGCTGCTTGAGAGTAAAGACCTAAGGAATTTACCACCTTTTGATAACGAAAAAGTACTGTACAATGAAGTTATTCTATTTAAAGAAACGCTTTATAAAAAAGCATTTAAAAATTTTAAAGGCCAGGAAAAAAGTACTGACTATGATATATTTCTTAAAAATAATTACTACTGGCTCTTTGATTTTGCATTATTCACAGCCTTAAAAAAACATTTTCAGAAACCAAACTGGAATTGCTGGGAGGATAAAATTGTCAAAAGAGATCCGCAAACCCTTAATTATTACAATCAATTACTAGAAGAGGAGATTAAATATCAATATTTTTTACAGTATATATTTTACAAGCAGTGGTCCGAATTAAAAAGGTATGCCAATGATAAAGGTATAAAGATAATTGGTGACCTTCCTATATATGTTTCTCACGACAGCAGTGATACCTGGTCAAATCCACACTTGTTTCAGCTTGATGAAGAGGGAAATCCTTTGGTTGTAGCCGGTGTCCCCCCCGATTACTTTAGTGAAACCGGGCAGCTTTGGGGAAATCCTATATATGACTGGAATGTAATGGAAGAGGAAGATTTTAAATGGTGGCGGGAAAGAGTTAACAATCTTTTTAAATTAGTTGATATTATCAGGATAGATCATTTTAGGGGGTTTGAAGCTTACTGGGAAATACCGGCTGGGGAGAAAACAGCTGTTAACGGAAGGTGGGTTAAAGCTCCAGGTTATAAGCTTTTTTCAACTTTAAAAAAATATTTTAACAGTTTACCAGTAATTGCAGAAGACCTGGGAGTAATTACACCTGAAGTAGAAGAATTAAAGAAAGAATTTAATTTCCCCGGTATGAAAGTAATGCAGTTTGCATTTGAAAGCTGTAAATATGAAGAATTTGCTCCCGAGTATCATGAAAAAAATCTAGTTGTTTATACTGGAACACATGATAATAATACAATTTTGGGATGGTTTAAAAATATCAGCCAAAATAACAGCAAAGTTTTACAGGTTATTAACAATTATTATCATTTAGACACTGCCCCTGTAAATAATGATGAAATTTGCTGGCGGTTTATTGAGACGGCTTATAAAAGCAATGCTAATACAGTTATTATTCCGCTGCAGGATGTACTATGTCTAGGCAGAAAAGCCAGAATGAATACTCCGGGGACATTAAAAGGTAACTGGCAGTGGAGGTATTCATCAGAGATGCTAAAAGAAAACTTTGAAGATAAATTAAGTTTTATAGCTGACATATACAACCGGTAAAATATTGGACTTGACAGAACCTTTATTTTTTGAGAATAAATTATTAGTTCCTAAATATTGCAATATATGTTTGTAGCAGTTACAATAAAATAGATTGCCTGGAAGAGGGATGAAGTAATGGTGCATAGATGTAAGGGAAATTACTACATTAAGGTTTTTGGCTGTCAAATGTCAGAGCACGACTCCGAAATTCTGGCTGGGCAGCTGGAAGAGTTGGGATACCAGCCCACAGAAGACCAATCAAAAGCAGATATAATAATGCTGGTTACCTGCTGTGTCCGGGAAACTGCTGAAAATAAAGTGTGGGGGTTACTGGGACGCCTTCGAAGCTTAAAGCAGGAGAACCCTAATTTAATTATTGGAGTTTGTGGTTGTCTTCCCCAGCAAAAAGATATGGGAAATAATATTAAAAGACGTTTTCCACATGTAGACTTAATTATTGGAACTCATAATATACATGAGCTGCCCCGTTATATAACTCAGCTTCAGGAAACAAGGGAAACAGTGCTGGAAGTATGGTCAGATTCAGACGCAGTGGTAGAAGAAGTTCCTATCAAAAGAGCCCATGGAATAAAAGCATGGGTCACCATCATGCATGGTTGTAATAATTTCTGTACATACTGTATAGTACCTTATGTTCGAGGAAGAGAAAAAAGCCGGAGACCAGAAAATATTGTTAAAGAAGTTAAGCAGCTTGCAGAAGCAGGTTATAAGGAAGTTACGCTTTTAGGACAAAACGTCAATTCTTACGGCAAGTATCTTGAGCCACCTGTAGACTTTGCAGATTTACTTGTCATGCTTAATGATATTCCGGGACTGGAGCGCATACGTTTTACTTCATCTCACCCAAGAGATTTTTCTGACAAATTAATAAATGTTATTGCAAAGTACGATAAAGTTTGCGAGCATATACACCTCCCTATTCAAGCAGGAAGCAGCAGGATTTTACAAAAAATGAACAGAGGGTACACACGTGAGCAGTACCTGGACCTGGTCAAAAAGATTAGGGAAAAAATACCAAACTGCAGTATAACTACTGATATTATGGTGGGTTTTCCGGGTGAGACAGATGAAGACTTTGCTGATACACTTGATATTGTCGAAAAGGTGAAGTTTGACGGTGCTTTTACTTTTGTATATAACAAGCGCAGGGGAACACCGGCTGCTGAGATGGAAGAACAGGTGCCGGAAGAAATTAAAACAAAACGGATTGAAGAATTAATTTCTTTACAAAACAAAATATCTATTCAGAAGAACAGGGAATTGGAAGGTAAAGTAGAAGAAGTATTGGTAGAAGGTTCATCGAAGAAAAATTCTTCTCGATTGGGCGGTAGAACTAGAACAAATAAGTTAGTTATATTTAATGGCAGTAATGAATTAATAGGAAAAATAATTCCAATAAAAATTACTGCTGGTTTATTGACCCATTTGGATGGGGAATTTTGTGGTTAGGAGGTGAAAAGGTGTCCAAACAAATACTTGAAAAGGCTTTGGAACTTGGAAAGCATATTGCTGAGTCTGAGGAATTTGCTTCTGTACAGGAAAAGGAAGCTGCTATGCTGCAGGATCCTGATGCCAAAAAGTTATTGATGGAATATCAAGAACTACAGCAAAAATACCAGCAAAAACAAATGCAGGGTGAAAAAATTACTCCTGAGGACATTAAAATCTTTGAAAGTAAAGAAATTGAAATGCTGGATAATGAAAATATTAAAAAATTCCACGAGGCAAAGGACAAGTTCCAGGATTTATTAAACCTTGTCAATGAAACAATTAACAAGGCAATGTTAGAAAAGAGAAATAGTGCAGCACAAAGTGACTGCTCATCATCTGGTTGTGGATGTGGATGCCAGTGTTAATTTAGTACTTACCTTAGACCCCTGTATAATTGTTGAAAACAATTATGCAGGGGTTTACTTTACTATCACATGTTAAGGTTTATGATCTGTTCTGTAGTCCCCCAAAAAATGGGTACTGTGATATAATGTACGCGGGAGGGATTAAGTTGGGTTTGACACCTATGATGAAGCAGTATAAGAGCATTAAAGAACAGTACCCTGATTGTATTTTATTTTTCCGTTTGGGCGATTTTTATGAAATGTTTTTTGATGATGCTTTAGTAGCTTCTAAAGTTTTAGATATAACTTTAACAAGCAGAGATAGTGAACATAAGGTACCAATGTGTGGTGTTCCTTACCATTCTGTTGATTCATATATTGCAAAGATGATATCTAATGGTTATAAGGTTGCCCTTTGCGATCAGGTTGAAGATCCGAAAACTGCTAAGGGCATTGTAAAGCGCCAGGTTACCAGGGTTATTACACCGGGCACTGTTATGGAAGGACAGCTTTTAGAAGATAAGTTAAATAACTATATAGCTTCTATTTATATGGAAAACAATAGACTGGGCATGGCATTTGCAGATATAAGTACTGGCGAGTTTATGGTTACCGAAATAAATGAAAATACACTTGTAGATGAACTTGTTAGACTTCAACCTTCAGAGTTACTGGTACCTAAAAAATTTGAGCAAGACGAGGAAATAATTAACAAAATAACAAAATATTGTTCATGTTCTATTAGTTATTATAATAATGAAAGTTACAAGAAAGAAGAAGCTCTGCAATATTTAAAGCAGCAGTTTGACCCTGATGCTGTAAAGAAACTACCTGTAAATGAGAATGCGCTTTGTCTGCGTGCCGCTGGCGCACTGGTTAGATTTTTACTGGAAACACAAAAAAGAAATTTAAATCATATCAGGGATATTAAACAGTATTGCACTGCCCAGTATATGTCCCTAGACGCGGCGGCCAGAAGAAACTTGGAATTAACAAAGACGTTAATAGATGGAAGAAAAAAAGGTAGTTTATTATGGGTTTTAGATCATACTGTCACTGCCATGGGAGGTAGAAAGCTTAAAAAATGGATAGAGCAGCCCCTGCTGGATGTTACCCAGATTAATGCTAGGCTTGATTCTGTAGAGGAACTGTCAGGAAATATATTTTTGCGTGAAGAAATACGACAGTCTTTAAAAGAAATTTATGACCTGGAACGTCTTACAGCAAAAGTAGCTTTTGGCAGTGCTAATGCAAGGGATCTTCTCTCTCTAAAAAAATCATTAGCAGTTTTACCTGAGGTAAAGAAATTTCTTCATGATACAAAAAGCAGCTTGTTACAGAATATTGGCGGAAGAATAGATACGCTATCGGATTTGACAGAACTGCTTGATAAAGCCCTGGCAGATGATCCACCAGTCAGCTTAAAAGACGGAGGCTTAATTAAAGACGGGTACGATAAAGAAGTTGATAAGCTTAGAGAGGCTTCTACTAACGGTCGAAATTGGTTGGCACAATTGGAAACTAGAGAAAGAGAACGTACCGGAATAAAATCTCTAAAAATAAGGTACAATAAGATTTTTGGGTATTATATAGAAGTTACAAAGAGCAACCTGGATGCTGTACCGGAAGATTACCAACGACGGCAGACTTTAGCAAATTCTGAGCGGTTTATAACTCCTGAATTAAAAAAGTATGAAGAGATGATACTGGGAGCACAGGATAAACTTGTAGAGTTAGAATATAAAATATTTGTGCAGGTAAGAGATACTGTGGCTGCAGAGATTTCACGCATTCAGCAAAGTGCTGATGCAGTGGCAGAGATTGATGTTTTACTGGCCCTTGCTGATGCAGCAGTAAAATATAACTACAGCAGACCTGTGGTTAATGATAGCGGTAGAATTAAAATACTTGAGGGACGTCATCCTGTAGTAGAAAATTCCCTTGAAGATGGAGTGTTTGTCCCTAACGATACATACTTGGATAGAGAGAATTATATTGCCTTGATAACTGGTCCTAATATGGGAGGTAAGAGTACTTACCAGCGTCAAGTAGCTTTAATTACTATTATGGCACAAATGGGCAGCTTTGTACCTGCTGCTAGTGCAGAAATAGGTATTGTGGACAGAGTTTTTGCCAGGGTTGGAGCTTCGGATGAATTATCTGCTGGACGCAGTACTTTTATGGTGGAGATGGCAGAGTGCAATAATGCACTGCAATCGGCCACTAAAAAAAGCTTAGTGATTATAGATGAACTCGGTCGTGGGACATCTAATCTGGAAGGTATGGCAATAGCCCAGGCAGTAATTGAATATTTGCACGATAATATTGGCTGCCGTACCTTATTTTCTACTCACTATCATGAGTTAGCTGAAATGGAGGGTTCATTGAAGGGTTTAATAAACTATGCGGCAGCAGTAGAGGAAAAAGGTGATAATGTAGTATTTCTCCACCGGATTGTTCCCGGGAAAGCAAGTAAAAGCTATGGAGTACACTGTGCCAGGTTAGCGGGACTTCCTGACGCAGTTATAAAAAGAGCAGATCAGCTTGTTGAAGAATTACAATCATACAGCCGGGCCGCTGAAGAAGTAATTACAGGCGAAAGGCAAACCGCTTCTGCTATTAAGAAAGATATTCAAATGGAAGTATTCTCCCATCATGCAGAAATAGACGCAGTTATTAACAGAATATCTGAGATAGAATTGTTAAATACAACACCATTAGAAGCTTTGAATGTGCTTTTTGAGTTAAAGAAAAAAGTTAAAACTCTAAAGTGATTGGCTTAAGTAGTTTCTTGTTGTTATATAATATGTTAAACTTAGGTATTAATACTGATGTTTCGGAGGTGTAAATGTGTACATTGGTATAGATGTTGGAGGTACCTGTACTGATGCGGTAATGCTCAGTAATGGTAAGGTGCATTCAACTGCAAAAATATCTAATACTCCCAATGATTTATTGTCCTCACTGCTGCAGGCTTTAGATGCAGTAATGCAAGGGGTTTCTGCCGATGAGGTGGAAAGAGTGGTTCTCTCCACTACTATGATTACAAATTTAATCGTTGAACGTAAATATGATCCGGTAGGGGTAATTATAATGCCTGGTCCTGGCCGTAAACTGCAGCAGTATTGTAATGCCGATGTACACATTATTAGTGGAGCCATTGATTACAGGGGCAGAGAAATAATACCGGTCAATGAGAATGAAGTATTAGAAGTTATTAAAAAGCTTGAAAGAAGGGGCTACACGAAGGTAGCTGTTGTAGGTAAATTTTCCACTAGAAACAACCGTCACGAAATAAAAGTTTCCGACATTATAAAAAAATACAAACCTGACTGGCATGTTGAGATGGGACATAAGGCTGGTGGACAGCTAAATTTTCCCCGCCGTATAGATACTACAGTGCTTACCTGTGCGACTAAAGAAAAATATCATTATTTTGTTCAGTCAGTGAAAGAAGCATTAAAAAGGCGGAATATTAAAGCACAGGTGTTTATAATGAAAGCAGATGGTGGTACTATGACATTGGAGAGTTCTGAGCAGGCTCCGGTAGAAACAATTTTCTCTGGGCCTGCGGCCAGTACTTTAGGTGCACAGGCACTTACCGCTTCAGGTGACACCTCGTTAGTTGTTGATATTGGGGGAACTACCACCGATCTAGCTCTGATTCTATCTGGAAAACCGCTGCTTTCAACAAAAGGGGTTATGGTGGGAGATAAACTTACCCAGGTTAGGACCCTGGCAGTAAAATCGGTTCCAGTGGGCGGCGACAGTGTAGTGGAAATAGTAGGAAAGGAGTTAATTATATATTCTGAGCGAATGGGTCAGCCTTACTGCCTAGGAGGACCATTTCCAACACCAACTGATGCATTAAATGTAATGGGATTAACAAAATTAGGTGACAGGGAAAAAGCTTGGAAGGCAATGAAAATGCTTGGCGAGTCTGCTGGCATGTCACCACTGGAAACAGCTAGAAATATTATTAACCTGGTGGTAGATACAGTGGCCAAGGAAATAGAAAATATGTTTTTAGAATGGGAACAAGAACCGGCTTACCGGATATGGGAAGTTATGCAAAAGAGAAAAATGAGGCCTCAAAATGTGGTTGGCGTTGGAGGTGGTGCCGCCGGTTTTGTACCTCAAATTGCTGTTCGTATTGGCGGAACACCGGTCCTTCCTCCTTACGCTTCAGTAGCAAATGCCATAGGTGCGGCAGTTGCTAAACCTACGCTGCAGGTAACCATGAGGGCAGATACAGAACAAAGTATATTTAGTATTGAAGAGGAAGGTTACCAAGGGAAAATAAACCAAGCACCATTTGGGTTCGATGAAGCTCTAAATTTAGCCAAAAAATGGCTTATAGATAAAGCAAAAAGAATGAATATAGCTGATCAGGTTCAAGATATAGAAATCACAAGGCAAGAGGTATTTAACATTGTAAGAGACTTTAAAACGACAGGAAAAATATATGATGTTTGTGTGCAGACACCTAGAGGAATACAATGGCATATTGGAGCGGGGGGGAAATTAATATGAAAAATAAAACAGGTCTAGTTTTCTTCCCCGCCTTTGACTGGTCTATAGGCCCTGTTCACCCGGAAAGGGAAGAAAGACTGTTGTATACCAGAGACCAAATTTTTGAAGAAGGTGTTTTAGATCTGCCTGAAATTGTTGAATATCGACCGCAGGTAGCTACACCTCATGAGGTTGCAAGAGCTCATTTTTGTGTTCCCGGGGTAGATGATCAGGTACTGGTAGCTCATCGTATTGCGGCAGGGGCTGCCATTAGACTAAGTGATCGTATTATGAACGGAGAAATTAAAAACGGTTTTGCTATTGTTCGTCCTCCGGGGCACCATGCCATGAGAGTAGTTCATGGAAATCGAGGTTTTTGTACTATTAATAATGAAGCTGTGGTTATTGAACATTTACGGCGTACATATGGCATAAAAAAAATAGCGATAATTGATACCGATGTGCACCATGGCGACGGCACGCAGGACATTTATTATCACGACCCGGATGTGCTTTTTATTTCATTTCACCAGGACGGCCGCACTATTTTTCCAGGTACTGGTTTTACCGATGAACTAGGGGGGCCAACAGCTTACGCTTCCACTATAAACATACCGCTGCCTCCAGGTGTTTCAGATAAAAGTTTGCTTTATGTGATAGATAATTTAGTACTACCAATCTTAAAAGACTTTCAACCCGAGTTTGTGGTTAATTCTGCAGGACAGGACAATCATTTCACTGATCCGCTGGGGAGCATGCTGATTACTGCCCAGGGATATGCACAAGTGACTGAAAAACTAAAACCGGACCTGGCTGTACTTGAAGGTGGGTATGCTATAGAGTCTGCACTTCCATATGTTAATTTAGCTATTTTACTGGCCATGGCAGGACGTGATTATTCTAATGTAATAGAACCGGGATATAACCCTGAAAAAATTGTTGAAAATACACAGGTAACAGATTATGTACGTAAGGTAGTAGATCACCTGCAAAAAGTTTGGGAGCACCGGCGGAGTTTAACTGTTTCTGAGTTATGCGGCAACAGCAAATACTACCAGAAGCATAAAAACATATTTTATGACACTGAGTATTTTGAAGAAAAACAGCTGGAAAAAGTAAGGGCATGCCAAGATTGTCCCGGTTATGTACTTATTGATTCACATGCAACCCAACCTAAAATTGGACGCTGCCGAGTTATGGCCATTTCTATACATGGACGCTGCTGTAAGAAATGCATCGAAGAAGCATGGGATGCGTATAACGACGCTAAAAAAGACTACCGTTACTCATATGTATATTTGCAGGATAAAACTGAAGATACTTTTATAACTTTCCGCAGAGAAGACCAAAAGGAATGGCATACTGAAGGGTAATTTTAAATGGGGGAGTTGTACTTGGCCAGGATACATATACTGAGTGAGAATATAGCAAATAAGATTGCTGCCGGTGAAGTTATTGAAAGGCCGCTTTCAGTGGTAAAAGAATTGGTAGAAAATTCCTTAGACGCCGGGGCCAGCAGAATTTCTGTTGATATTAGGGACGGGGGAACTTCAAGCATCACAGTAAGTGACAATGGGTGCGGCATCGAGGTAGAGGATGCCGCATTGGCTTTTTCAAGACACGCCACCAGCAAAATTTATAAGGTGGAGGATTTGTTTCAAATATCAACCCTTGGCTTTAGAGGTGAGGCTCTGCCCAGTATTGCTTCAGTTGCAAAAGTAACTATGCTAACCAGGGTTCCAAACAGCGATAAGGGAGTTAAGCTGATTATAGAAGGCGGGAAAATTATAGAGGAAGTACCGGTTGGATGCCAACCGGGAACTAAAGTTACTGTTCAAGACCTTTTTTATAATACACCTGCTAGAAAAAAACACTTAAAGAGCCCAAATTCTGAAGCGGGCTTAATCAGTGACTTAATTAGCAGGTTAGCATTATCTAGACCTAATGTAAGTTTTAAACTTACTTCACAGGGCAGGGTTTTACTGGAAACGCCAGGAAATGATAAATTAATAGATACAATTGCAGCTGTAAATGGGCTGCAGGTGGCGAAAAAAATGATACCTGTCGAAGGACAAACATCTGGAATACACATTAGTGGTTATGTCAGCAAACCTGAATTAAGTAGAGCTACAAGATTACATCAAACTGTTATTGTTAATGGAAGATATGTAAAAAGTCGGTTGGTATCAGATGCCCTGCAGGAGGCTTACCATACCCTGCTTTCCTCAAAAAGGCATCCAGTGGCAGTACTTGTTATTGAATTGGCTCCCGGGATGGTTGATGTAAATGTACATCCTGCTAAAATGGAAATACGCATTAGTAAGGAAAAAGAGCTGTCTAAATTAATTACATCTACTGTTCAAAATGCACTGCGTACACCCAAAATAGTACCACTGGTTGAACAGACGTTAAATAATCAAAAAACCAGAACAGAACTTAAGACGGAAACAGCTTCTAAAAAAAATAATGAACAAACAAAATTTAATTTTCAAATGCCCAGAATAAACAAAGCACCTAGTATATTAAAAAACACAGTAACAAATGTAAATGAGAATAAGGAAATTAAATTAAAAAACAATGATCAATATAAAGAACATGATATTAAAAATTATCAAGACAAAGATTTACTGGAATCAAATCAGGAAGTTAAAGAAGAGAATAAAAATTATACACATAAGTTTCCTGACTTATTGCCTTTAGGACAGCTGCTGCCGACTTACATCTTAGCTCAAGGTCAGGAAGGATTATATATAATAGACCAGCATGCAGCGCATGAAAGGGTTTTGTATGAAAAATATATTAAACAAAGAGGAACACAAAAAAACAGTCAAATGCTGCTGGTACCAGTGGTATTGGAATTAAGTTATCAAGAAAATCTAGTTTTAACAGAAAATATCATTTCATTTAGAGAATTAGGCTTTATTTTAGAGCACTTTGGTGGGAATACTTATATGCTGCGGGGTGTACCGGCAGATTTTCCACAAGGAGATGAAGTGGAATTCTTTTACGAAATTTTAGAGACTAATACCAGTAATTTTTATGATATTTTGGCAGCAAAACTTGCCTGCCGAAGTGCGATTAAAGCAGGACAAAAGTTAACTATAGATGAGATGGAAAATTTAATTATGCAGATGTCGGAACTTGATAATCCGTATACCTGTCCCCACGGAAGGCCAACTATGATTAATTTATCTTTTGAAGAACTAACCAAAAGGTTTAAGAGGTGATTAAGCAAAATTGCAGGCTCTGGTTACAACTTCTTTAAATACATCAGAACAAATTATTAATCGAGCAAAAAATATTGCTTATAAACTGGGTTTAAAATATGTAAAAAGAAGGAAAAAATCCTTAAAAGAATTAGAAGAAGAGTTTTTAAGCAGCGGAATACTGGTAGTATCAAAAAATAAACTTTCGATCTATATAGATGGTGAAGAATTCTTTTTTCACCCTGGAATGGCAAAAATACGTATTAAAGCACTAAAAAATGGAAATAATGATCAAATGATTAATGCAATGAACTTACGCTTGGGAGACAGTGTTTTAGATTGTACAGTAGGCCTGGGGTCGGATGCTGTTGTTGCCAATTATGTTGTGGGAGAAAAAGGGCTGGTAAGGGGATTAGAAATTAACCCTTTAATGGCTTATGTGGTAAAAGAAGGTATAAAAAACTTTAAAAACCCCAGTTCTGTATTAGAAAAAGCAGTAAAAGGAATAGAAATTATTAATGCAGATCATAGAGATTATCTTAAAGAACTCCCGGATAAAAGTTTTAGCGTAGTATATTTCGATCCAATGTTTCGTAACCCAGTATATAAGTCCAGCGGTATGGCACCATTAAGAAAGCTGGCAAATCATGAACCACTGGACCAGTTATCCATTAAAGAGGCATGCCGGGTGGCCAGAAAGAGAGTTGTAATAAAAGAAAGAAGCAGTAGTGATGAATTTAAGAGATTGGGCTGCACAAAAATAATTGGGGGCAAAAAATCTCCTATTGCTTATGGTGTCATAGCACTGGGAGGTGATGATAAATGAAAAAGACTCTTTTAGCTGTTGTGGGACCAACTGCCACTGGTAAGACTGAGGTTGGGGTAGAGTTAGCTCATAGAATAAATGGAGAAGTTGTTTCGGCAGATTCCATGC
Source organism: Desulfotomaculum sp. (assembly GCA_017656165.1). GTDB lineage: Bacteria > Bacillota > Desulfotomaculia > Desulfotomaculales > Desulfohalotomaculaceae > Desulforadius. Next base: position 6,876 of record JACDOL010000023.1, on the reverse strand, counting down.
TTGTATATAAGGGTATGGATATAGGAACTGCTAAACCAACAGAAGAAGAAAGACGGGGCATACCTCACCACATGATTGATGTTGCCCTTCCGTACCAAGAGTACAGTGTAGCCAGATATCAAAAAGAAGCAGCAGAAACAATTTCTAAAATTCATGATAGAGGGAAAATACCCATTTTAGTAGGGGGAACTGGCTTATATGTTAGAGCGGTTATAGATGAATATGAATTTGATTGCCCTAAGGCAGATGAAAAGCTGCGGTTAGAACTGCAAAGAGCTGCTGAAGAAAATGGTAAGGAATGGCTTCATCAACAGTTGGCAGCTGTAGATCCTGAAGCAGCCCAAAAAATACATAAAAATAATGTCCGGCGAGTAATAAGAGCACTGGAAGTATATAAACTTACCGGAAAGCCCATTTCAAGTATGCAGGTTGCAACTTACAGGAGCAATTCTAAATATCAAACAGCAATATTTGGTTTAACCATGCCCCGGGAAATTTTATATAACCGGATTGAACAGCGTGTAGATAAAATGATAGAAAAAGGGCTTATTACTGAAGTAAAAATGTTACTAGAAAATGGAGTTAAAATTTCAGCTACCTCTATGCAGGGTCTGGGTTATAAAGAAATTGCCGCCTACTTGAATGGGGAAATATCCCTGGAAAAGGCAATTGAGCTCATTAAGAGGGATACTCGGAGGTTTGCAAAAAGGCAGTTTACATGGTTTAAAAAAGATCCAAGAATACATTGGATTGATGTGCATAAATATGATAGTATACCAAAAGTTGTTGATAAAATAATAAAAATATGGCAGGAAAAAAATTCTACATCGTCGAATTAAAAATATATATTAATTATAAATTATAGAAAAAATAAAGAGAAAACGGAGGGACTCCCATGTCAAAACCCCAAATTAATTTACAAGATGCTTTCTTAAACCAGGTGCGTAAGGAAAATATCCCCATTACCATGTTTCTCATTAATGGTTTCCAGCTCAAGGGGTTGGTACGGGGGTTTGATAACTTTACGGTTATTTTAGAAAGCGAAGGTAAGCAAATGATGGTTTATAAACATGCCATATCAACTATAAGTCCTTCAAAGCCTGTTAATACCACATTAACTGAAAATAAAACTGTGTAAATAGACGTAAAAACACGGGAATTACTTGTGACATTATAAAACTATATGGGAACCAAACCTCTCACCTTATGGTGTAGAGGTCTTCTTTTTTGGTTCACTAATCACCTCCGCGGGCGTATATATTTAAAAGAGTCTAACTCCCGTGAGGTGGCGATTTATGGTAAAAATAAGGATGTGGCAGAATCCTGAAAATAGAAAAAAAAGAGTTACCGCCCAGCAAAAACAAGCTTACCCCATAAGATCACAAAGAAAACAAGAGTCAACATTAGAGGGACAGCTGCCCAATAAGGGTGTAAAAGAAATAATGGAAGAAATAAATAAACTTGTTGGACTAAAAAGCGTTAAAAAATTAATTCATGAATTACATGCTTTCATAGAAATACAAAAGATGCGTCAAAAAGAGAAACTTGCTTATGAACCAATGGTTCTGCATATGATTTTTAAAGGCAATCCCGGAACTGGAAAAACAACGATGGCTCGCCTTTTGGGGCAGCTGTTTAAAGAAATGGGTGTACTAAACAAAGGCCATATTATAGAAGTAGAACGGGCTGACCTAGTTGGAGAATATATTGGTCATACTGCTAAACGGACAAGAGATCAAATAAAAAAGGCACTGGGAGGAATACTTTTTATTGATGAAGCTTATTCATTGGCCAGGGGTGGAGACAAAGATTTTGGAAAAGAAGCAATTGACTGCATGGTAAAGGCTATGGAAGATTATAAAGATGATATTATTATAATATTAGCTGGTTATAAGCACGAAATGGAATGCTTCATAGAAACAAATCCTGGACTTCGTTCCAGGTTTCCAATTCATATAACTTTTCCTGATTATACCACTAAAGAATTAATGGATATTGCAAAGGTAATGCTTGATAAAAGGCAGTACCGTTTAACTGATGAGGCAAAGGAAAAGATGCAGTATTTGATAAAAACTAGAGCTCAGCAGCACAGAAATAGTGGAAATGCACGAATGGTACGAAATCTAATTGAAAGAGCCATGAGACTGCAGGCGGTTCGTTTGTTAAAAATGCAAACAGTAAATATAAACAGGGATGATTTAATGACAATAACTGCTGAAGATGTGATAAATGCCTATGATGAATTAACAGAAGAATAGGAGGACGTCCATGGACATCAGAAGCAAGCTGGCCAAACTATCAGAGGAAGTTGAAGCTGACGTAAGTCATATTTATCAGCAGATAGAAATGAATTCTTTCATCAATCATGAAAAAGTTTTAAATGCCTTTAAAGAATTTAGAGTTAGCGATTTTCATTTAAAAGGCAGTACTGGTTATGGCTATGGAGATACCAGCAGAGAAATTTTGGAAAATATATATGCCCGGGTATTTGGTGGTGAAAAAGCCCTTGTTAGGGGACAGATTGTTTCCGGGACCCATGCCATTGCCCTCTGCTTATTTGGTGTTTTAGAACCTGGGGATGAGCTTTTATCAATTCAAGGCAATCCATACGATACCTTGGAAGAAGTTATCGGCACCAGGGGAAATGCACCTGGTTCGTTAAAAAGTTACGGAGTTAAATACCGGCAGGTGGAACTCCTGCCCTGTGGTGAACTGGACTGGGATGCTATAGAAAGAGCACTTAATCACAATACAAAGATGGTAATGATTCAGCGTTCAAGGGGATATGCATGGCGGCCATCGCTGAATATAAGTGGTATTAAAAAAATAGTTCAGTTTATAAAAAAACGACAGCCGGAAACAGTAATCTTTGTAGATAACTGCTACGGAGAATTAGTAGAACCAAAAGAGCCTTGTGATGTTGGTGCTGACCTAGTAGCCGGTTCGTTAATAAAAAATCCTGGCGGTGGCATTGCTCCTACTGGTGGATATGTGGTCGGACGTGCTGACCTCGTGAAAAGAGCTGCTAACCGTTGGACAGCCCCTGGCATTGGTGATGAAGTAGGGCCGACACTTGATTACCACCGGCTTTTGCTTCAGGGTATATTTTTAGCTCCTCACATTGTAGCAGAATCTTTAAAAGGTGCCGTATTTGCGTCCAGGTTATTTCAGCGATTAGGCTATGAGGTATCACCTCAGTATGATGAGTATAGAACTGATATTATACAAGCAGTTGCGCTTGGTAATGCTGATAAAATGATAGCATTCTGTCGTGGGCTGCAGAGTGCTTCACCGGTTGATTCTCATGTACTGCCGGAACCTGACGGGATGCCGGGTTATGAAGATGCTGTAATAATGGCAGCAGGCACTTTTATTCAGGGAGCTTCAATTGAGCTGTCAGCAGATGGACCAATTAGACCTCCTTATGCTGTTTATATGCAGGGCGGGCTGTCAAAAGAATATGTAAAGCTGGGAGTACTATCTGCTGCTGAGGCGGTACTAAAAACAGAAAAAAATAATTAGATTTAATTATATTAATGTGTGATGAAGGGTGTAGTGAGCCCTTTTTTTGTAATACTATCAAAAAGTAAAAAAACTAAGGATAAAAAGATATTGAAAGACCAAAAGGAGGGTTATATTTTGGATGAATATAAAGTGCTTTCGCCTACGGCAATACTAGGATATGGTTTTCCAGAAAGTTCTTTTAAAGAAGGTTTAAAACGGATGCCGAATGTTATAGCTGTAGATGCAGGATCCACCGATCCCGGCCCATATTACCTTGGGGAAGGTGTATCTTTTACTGACCGAAATGCTGTTAAAAGAGACTTGGAAATAATACTTGCTGGTGGCCTTAATCATAATATTCCAATTCTAATAGGTACTGCTGGTGGTGCTGGAGCCAATGACCACTTGGAATGGAATTTAAATATCATAAAAGAACTGGCAGAAGAACATAATTGGCACTTTAAATTGGCTGTCATTTATTCTGAGCTTGATAAAAAATTTGTTATAGATAAATTTAGAGAAGGAAAAATTTCACCTCTTTTCCCGGCTCCAGAAATAAATGAAAAGGAATTACAACAAACCAGCCGTATAGTGGCCCAGATGGGAATAGAACCATTAATTAAAGCCCTTGACGAAGGCGCTCAAGTTATTCTAGCAGGCAGGTGTTACGATCCGGCTGTATTTGCTGCGGACGCTGTAAGAAAAGGTTATAATACTGGGTTAGCTGTACATATGGGAAAAATACTGGAGTGCGGTGCCATTGCTGCAGAACCGGGCAGCGGCAGTGATTCTGCAATAGGGACATTGCTTCCAGATGGTTTTATTATAGAACCCCTGGATCCAAACAGGCGCTGTACTGTTACTTCTGTTGCTGCTCATACATTGTACGAAAAGACCAACCCGTTAAAACTTCCTGGTCCTGGTGGTTACCTTGATCTGTCAAAAACTAATTTTACTCAGCACAGTAAAAAAAGTGTTAAAGTAACAGGAACTCAATTTGTCCCAGAAGATAAATACTATGTAAAACTGGAGGGAGTTAAAAAAATTGGCTGTCGGACAGTTTCCATTGCCGGCTGCCGGGACCCAATTATGATAAAACAAATTGATGAAATCCTTATGGCTGTAAGGCAGAGAGTTAAAGATAATTTTAAGAAACAAGGTTATAACTACAACCTGCACTTTCATATTTACGGAAAAAATGGTGTAATGGGCGAACTGGAACCAGAACAAACAGCTGCTCATGAATTAGGAATAGTCATAGATGTGGTTGCTGATACCCAAGACACGGCTAATACTATCTGCAGCTTTACTCGCAGCACACTGCTTCATTATGGTTACCCAGGACGCATTGCCACTGCAGGTAATTTAGCATTTCCATATTCACCTTCTGATTTTAAAGTAGGGACGGTATATGAATTTTCCGTTCATCACTTATTGGAACTAAAAGACCCAATAGAAATATTTCCCATAAAAATAATGGAGGTATAAAAATGGAATATATTCCTCTTACAAAGCTGGCTAAAGTAATAAGGAGTAAAAATGCAGGTCCCTATGAATTGACATTTGATATAATATTTAAGGAAAAATCAGGGTATGAAAAAGCAGTAAGATCTAGAGTAATAAATGAAGAATTAATATCAAAACTATATCAAATCAAAAAAGAAGATATCATTAATATTGTTTATTTTCCTGAAGCACTGGCTGTAAAAATAACAATTGTACGTCCCCGTCCAGCAGGGTCATTAGGAGAGACTGATGTTTACGGGGCCCAACAGCATGCCCCGTTGTTAAATATAAAAATTCCTTATTAATAAAATTTATAAAATTTAGTTTTTAATAATCCTACATTTTTACGGTAGAAAGTTTAATTAAGTTATTTACAAATGAAGTTTGCAATTATATAATGTTACCGTGGCTAACTAAAAAATAAGAGGTGGTAGCAAAGATGGCATTGGTTAACGACGACCTGCCGCTATATAATATCGGAGTTGTGGCAGAACTTTTAAAAGTTCATCCTGAGACATTACGAATCTGGGAAAAACATAATTTGATTTTTCCCGCCCGCAGGAATAAGCAAAGATTGTACAGCAATAACGATGTTAAGAGACTTCAATTTATACACTATTTAATTAATGAAAAAGGTTTAAATATAGCAGGTGTGCAGCAGATGATCAGTTTATACCCCTGCTGGAAAATAAAAAATTGTCCTGGCGGAAAGCGAGAACAGGAAGGTGTAGTAAATAAAAATAAACCCTGCTGGAAAGAACAAGGAACATATTGTTATGTTATAGAAGATAAAGCTGATTACTGCAGTACATGTGGATTGTGCCAAGGCGATAACCGCAAAGCTGAATAAGTAAAACTTGGACATACATTGTGTAGAAGGAATTACAACAAGCGATTGAACGGGCGTTTAGTTAATGACGCCTGTTCTTTTTGTGCTGTTTTTTAGAGGGTCTTTCTCCGCAACGGGTTATTTTCTTCATATATGGGTATAAAGAGGAGAACATAGCCCGCAGTGGGAAACGTAGGAGGGATTTAAATAAAAGGAGAGCATATTATATTATTCATGTATAATATGTGCTCTCCTTTTATTATTATATATGCTGGTTATAATTATATGTTCCTTAGGAGACCAACTACTTTCCCTAGTATTTTTACATCCCTTACCAGGATAGGAGCCATGGTGGGATTTTCCGGTTGAAGGCGAATATAATTTTTTTCTTTAAAAAATCTTTTTACAGTAGCTTCACCATCTAAAAGAGCCACCACTATTTCACCGTTAACCGCGCTGGGTTGGCGTCTTACCAGGACAAGGTCACCCTGTAAGATGCCAGCATCTATCATACTGTCTCCACGTACTTTAAGCATAAATAATTCACCGTACCCGGTAAAACTGCGGGGTAAGGTAATAACATCCTCGCAGCTTTCTACCGCCAAGAGCGGGCTGCCAGCTGCAACCTGCCCTAATACCGGAACTTCTACCATTTCATTTTCATCCCCGCTCCTAGGTAGGTGAGAGTAGTTTTCTTCGTTTAACAATTCAATGGCACGGGGTTTAGTGGGATCTCTTCGAATATACCCTTTTTGTTCAAGTTTTTTTAAATAGCTGTGTACAGTTGAACTGGAGCTTAATCCAACAGACTGACCAATTTCTCTCACTGAGGGAGGATATCCTTTTTCGCGTATATTTTCTTTTATTACATTTAAAATAGATTGTTCACGATCATTAAGACTGCTATTCAAACAAAACCTTCCCTTCTTTTATTTTAAACATTATTATAGCATAAAATTACCAAACTAAAAACGTTTGTTCGTTAAAAGCTATTTGCTTTGTAAAACATTTTGGGCATCTGGCAAGATAAGATTGGC
>JACDOL010000022.1 GCA_017656165.1 Desulfotomaculum sp. | reverse complement strand
AGGAGGTTAAAACCATGAAAATTGGTGTGCCTAAAGAAATAAAAGATAATGAGAACCGAGTTGCCATTACTCCAGCCGGCGTTCAAACCCTGGTTCGGCATGGTCATGAGGTTTATATTGAGAAAAGTGCCGGTGTAGGCAGCGGTATTAATGATGAAGATTACATGGCAGTGGGCGCTAAAATGCTGGACACCCCGGCCGAGGTGTTTGAAACTGCTGATATGATTGTCAAGGTCAAGGAACCCCAGCCCCAGGAATACCCGCTTTTTAAAGAGGGACAAATTCTCTTTACCTACCTGCACCTGGCCCCGGAACCGGAACTGACCAGGGCGCTTATGGAGAAAAAAGTAGTTGGTATAGCATATGAAACAGTACAGCTTGCCGACGGTTCACTCCCCCTGTTAACTCCCATGAGTGAAGTGGCAGGCCGTATGTCAATTCAGATTGGTGCCCAGTTTTTAGAAAAGCCCAAGGGTGGAATGGGCGTCCTGTTGGGTGGTGTGCCGGGAGTGCCCCCGGCAGAAGTGGTAATCATTGGCGGCGGTGTGGTTGGTACCAACGCTGCTAAAATGGCTATCGGTATGGGAGCCCAGGTTACCATTGTTGATATCAGTGTTGAGCGGCTGCGCTACTTGGATGATATCTTTGGTGGACGCATTAAAACATTAAAGTCCAACAGTTTTAACATTGCAGAAGCAGTGAAGTACGCAGACCTGCTCATTGGTGCAGTGCTTATTCCTGGTGCCAAGTGCCCGCACCTAGTTACCGAGGAAATGGTTAAAACCATGAAAAAAGGTTCTGTAATTGTTGATGTGGCCATTGACCAGGGTGGTTCCATTGAAACCATTGACCGGGTAACCACTCACAGCAACCCGGTATTTGAAAAGCACGGTGTAATGCACTACTCTGTAGCTAACATACCAGGTGCTGTGGCCCGTACTTCTACCTTTGCCCTGACCAATGTAACTATGCCTTATGCCCTTACGCTGGCCAATAAAGGGTTCTTGAAGGCGGTTAAAGAAGACCCGGCACTGGCCAAGGGTGTTAATGTTATAGATGGTCACTGTACCTATAAGGCAGTGGCAGAAGCTCACAACCTGCCATATACACCGCTGGAAGAGGTTCTAAGTGGACTGTAAGAAAAGTAAATACCTCCTCATATTAAATATATATTTGCTAAAAGCAGGGGCGCTCTACCCCTGCTTTTTTCCACTATTAGAAAATATCAGCCAAGGTATTTACCGGGGAAAACGATAGCGGGCAAATATTTAACTTAATTATATAAAGGTGAAGGATTTATGCTTCTTTATTTTGAATAATTATTTAAATAATTTCCAATAATTACTGAGAGCGGGTGATGGTGGATGGCTGTGCATCCCATCTGGGCAGAGATTGATCTGAATGCAATTGTTCACAACCTGAACGAGGTTAAAAGGGTTATAAAACCCGGTGCTAGGATTATGGCGGTGCTTAAAGCCAATGCTTACGGCCATGGGGCGGTAAAAGTGGCCCAAACAGCACTGGCCAGCGGGGCAGATTACCTGGCGGTGGCCAGGTTGGACGAAGCACTAACCCTCCGGCGGCATGGTATTGAATCACCTATTCTAGTATTTGGCTATATTCCGCCTGAACACTACCCGGATTCAGTTAAAAACAGCATTACTCATACGGTTTATACTTTAGAAATGGCGCGGCAGTTAAATAAAACGGCAGAAGAAGCGGGTATACAAGCAAAAGTGCATATAAAAATTGACACCGGGATGGGCAGGTTGGGCTTTATACCGGGCCAGCAGGCCCTGGAAGAAATAAAGCAGCTGGCAGGGATGACAAACCTCAACGTGGAAGGAATTTATACTCATTTTGCAGATGCCGATAATGACGATAAAACATATACTAAAATACAGTTTGAGAAATTCATGCAGCTGTTGAGTAAACTGGAGATAGAGGGTATTAATTTTCCACTTCGTCACGCTGCTAACAGTGCAGCTGTTATTGATCACCCGGAAACTCATTTGGATATGGTAAGGCCCGGAATCATGCTTTATGGACTGTATCCATCGGAAAAAGTGCAGAAACACAAGGTGAAATTAAAACCAGCCATGTCTTTAAAAACCCGCGTTGGTCACGTAAAAAGAGTTCCGCCCGGTACTCATATCAGCTACGGCTGCACTTACTGCACAGACAAAGAAACAACCATAGCTACCCTGCCCCTGGGATACGCTGATGGTTATACCAGGATGCTGGATGATGGGGAAGTGCTGGTGCATGGTGTCCGAGCACCGGTGGTTGGACGCATTTGTATGGACCAGTGCATGATTAACGTGGGCCACATACATAATGTTAAAACCGGTGATGAAGTGGTGGTATTTGGCTGCCAGGAAGGAAAATGCCTTCCGGTAGAAGAATTGGCCGAAAAATTAGGTACCATTAATTATGAACTGGTATGCATGATATCCAGCAGGGTTCCGAGGGTATACAAAACAAACTAGGGAGTGGCAGCATGACCAGACGGAGAATAGTAGCGGCAGAAAAAGATGCTGCAGCCTTAGAAAAACTAAAAGAAATGATATTTAGATCCGGTTTTAATGTGGTAGGAGAAGCTACTGATGGTATCTCCGTTTTAAAAGTGGCTCGAACCACCGAACCCGATTTAGTTGTACTTGATGCCAACCTGCCGGGTATGGGGGGCTTAGAAGTGGCAAAAATTTTAGAAGAAGAGGGAATGGTGCCGAGCCTTGTGGTTACTGCCAGGGGCGGCAGGGATTTAATAGAGCAGGTTAAAGATTCATATTTTATATCTTTTTTGGTTAAGCCCATTCGTCCCCAACAGCTGTTTACAGCTGTGGAGCAGGCCCTAGCCAATCATGAACGCTTTAGTAAACTGGAACAGCAGTTGGAAAACTTAAAGAAAACGCTGGAATCAAAGAAAGTTATTGAGCGGGCCAAGGCTATTTTAATGCACACCAAGAATATGACTGAAAATGAAGCTCACAGATTTCTGCAGCAGGTGAGCATGAAAAAAAGAAAGAGCATGAAAGAAATTGCCATGGCTGTTATTACAGCGCATGAAATAAGCCAGCATTAAAGTATACAATATATCATCCTGGTTAGTATTGCGAAAATAATAGTCCCGGCATGGCTCATGCCAGGGGCATTTTTTTTATTGGCCCACAGTTAAAGTTTTCGGCAGGCGCGATTTATCGCGGCCTAACTTTTGAGACAGCCCCTTTTTTTGAGAAATAAATTTAATCAATATGTAGATTCTTGAGCAAAAAAATATTATATAATAGACTAGAAGAAAGAAAGGAGGTTAATGATGGAGCACAATAAGGCACAGCTTATAGTAAAAGCGATACCAGGAATCCTGTTAATGTTTGCAATTGCTGTATTTACCCGGGGTGCAGGGGATTTCGGTTTCCCGCAGTGGCCAGGGGTTGAAGCTTACTTGGCCTCAAATGAATACTGGAAGAAATACTTAATTGATATACTGCACTTAAATTATATATTACTGACAATTATTATTGGAATGATTATTAGAAACATATTCACTGTTCCTCAATGGGCTGTTACCGGCATAAAGACTTCCAGCCTGTTTATAAAACTGGGCGTTATTCTGCTGGGTTCCATGTATAGTGTAGTGGATGTGGCCAGGCTGGGAGGAACCGGAATTATAATTGTTCTATCCTTTGTTATTTTCACTGTTTTATTTACCTTGTGGCTGGCTAAAAGAATTAATATGGATCCGGCAGCTGCTGCGCTTTTATCTGCTGGTACTGCAATATGCGGGGTTTCCGCCATTATTGCTGCTGCTCCTGCTGTAAGGGCCAAAACAACGGATGTTGTGTACTCCATAGCCACCATTCTTTCCTTTGGGATAGTGTTTCTCTTTATTTTTCCCCTCGTTGGTACCCTGGTAGGTCTGAGTCCTCACCAGTTTGGAGTTTGGGCAGGCACCGGAATACTTAACTCCGGCCAGATCTTAGCTGCATGCCTGGCCTTTGATCCCGAGACTGCTGCCCACGCATCAGTTAGTTTAAAGACAGGACAAATTTACAATATCATTAGAGTAATATTTCTGCCTTTTGTTGTCCTGGTTTTAGCTGTATTTTCCAGCCGTTCAGCACAAACCGAGGTCGACGGCATTAATATTAATACCAGTTTATGGAGCAGGTTTCCTGTCTTTGTGATAGGTTTCCTGGCCATGGTATTTATGACTTCTTTTGGGCTGCTGGGCCAAACTTCTCCACCGTCACCAGAGCTGGTATTTATTCGTAAGCTTTATAACTGGTTTTTTGCCATTGGATTGGCCGGCCTGGGGATGCAGATATCATTTAGTGAGCTGCGCAGGGTTGGAGGAAAACCGCTGGCTGTCGGTTCGGCGGCTGCAGTAGTAAAGGCTGTGGTGGCCCTAATGGTGGTCCTGCTGTTTATAGATGAACAGCCCTAAAATGGGGGGTGAAGTAATGACTATACCTGATATGGATAATAATGAAAAAAAAAACCAGCACCATCAGATCACACTTTTTGCCACCGAAAGAATTGAAGATTACGTAGCTCTGTCCTTGGCGCTGGTATTATTAATACTGGTTTTAGTTTTATTTTAGACTACAGGGGTCCCATAAAAACCGGGTAGGGTAAAATTTTGGAAATTTGTGCAGCTTTATTTTTTGATATATCTGCTGCTATTATAACTGCATCATATTCGTTAGCAGTGCTGCAGAGGGAATGAATTATACTTTTTAGGTCACCTGCTTTAATAACAGTTTTCAGGTGGATATTTAATATTTCTGCCTTCTGCTCAATACTGTCCAGGATACCTCTGGCTTCCTGCAGCTGTTTTTCACTCATGTATTTAATAAAGCCATCCCGCGTCCAGGGGCTGCTTATCCATTCATCCCCCAGGATGCCTGTCCACTCACTGTTAACTGCATAGACCACCGCCAGGTTTGTACCTGCCAGCTTGTTCAAAAAGGGAGAAATTTTACCTTCATCTATTGTACCGTCCAATAGCAGCAGTATATTTTTAAACACCTTGAAAACTCCAATCACATTTTGCTTTCACTGTTTAAGATCACTAAGGTCCCGGTATAAACCCCGTCATTATCATATACTGGTGCTGCATCACACCAGATGTCGTGACCGGTTAACTTAATTCTATTTATACTCCTGGAATCAATATTTTTGCATATAAATTCGGCCAGTTCAGGGTTTACCACTTCCATGTTTTTTCCTATATCCAGGTTTCCTAAATAACATTTGGCCATTAAGTTAGCGGTAACAATATCGTTATTTTTATCCACAAATATTATGCCTTGTGGTAATATTTCTACCAGTTTCTCTAATACGCTTTTAAAAGCTTTTTCTTCACTGTTATTTGCGCTGATAACGGTAAGTGACCCCAGTTTTTTGCCCTTTTTTATGATAGGTGAGTGAATGGCTTCCAATAATTTGTCAGATGTTTTAAGGGTTAATGTCTGGGAGCTGTCACTTTTCCCCTGCAAATTTTCAATATGCCCCATAACTTCCTTCAGCTGTACATTTACCAGTGAATTTTTCCTTTCATGGAAGATGTCATGGGCGGCTTTATTGGCAAAGACAATTTTTCCTTCGTTATTAGTAATAATTACTCCTTCATTGACCTGGTTTAAAATGGCAAAATCAATATTGTCAAAGTAAGTCTTGGCACTGTTTACTCCCCAGAATTCCACTAACAGCTGGTATAAACAGTAATACAGGGCAAAGACCAAAAAGATAATGGTTATGGCCCGGTATTTTTCAAAGTTGTTAGCCTTTTTAAACAGGTAAAGGTTCCAGGAGGGATTGCCAACTTCACTTTTTATAACCTGGTATTGTTCTTCACCTGCATACAGCTTGGACTGCTGGCTGTTAAAATTGGCCAGCTGATCTTCTTCAAAGGGCCAGACAATGGGGGTGTTTTTATTGTCAAAGACAGCTAATTTATATGCAGTGTTGGTGAATTCCTCAATTATTTCCTTTTGGTAATCATCAATTGTAAAGTCAATTATTAATATTCTGCCGTCACGCAGGGGGACGGCGGTGCTGATAGTGTCATTTATTACTTCAGATAAGGTAACATCCTGCTCGTTCTCCTGGGCTTTTTTAGCCAGGTTTGTTATGAATAAGTTTTTGTCGCTGCTGGATGTGCTGGCAGTTGTGCTGTCTTCTTTAACAACATAGACACCTGTTACCCGTATGTCATAATTTGGTACAATTTTAACGGCTTCTTCCGCATTAATGTTCTGCATCTCAATTTTCCTGGCGGCGTTTCTTGATAGGGACTTAAGGTCATTTATAAAGGAGTTAGTTTTGTTGACAGCAATTTGTTCTATACTGCTTTCATAACTAGTTAATATATCTTTTAAGAAGCGAAATTCCATAATACCGAAAACAATAATTATGCCTAGAGCAGTTACAAGGATATATAAAGTTACTATATTTTTAGAATCATTTAAGCGTTTCATGGATAAACCCCGCTTTTTAATGAATAATTCCCTTTTTTGTAGCCGCTGCAATGGCTTCTTCCACGGTACTGACTTTTAATTTTTTAAATATGGACTTCATCCTGCGGCGCAGGGTTGAAAGGCTGATAAAAAGTTTTTCAGCAATTTCTTTTTGGTTTTTTCCCCTGGAAAGCAGCTGTAAAATTTGTATTTCCGAGTCCGTTAAGCCCGGTTCAGAGAGGTGAATTATCGTGTCACTGCTCAAACCAGGATAAAGGTAAGAACGACCTTTGTAAGTCATAAGAATAGCAGACTTTATTTCATCAAAAAATGCGTGCTTGGGAACGAAGCCGTCAACACCGCATTCCATTGCTTTTTTTATAAAGATTGCATCATCATAGGTGGTTAAGGCTACATGCTTAATATGAGGGTATTTTTTCTTAAACAGGGTACATAATTCCAGTCCATCGCCATCGGGAAGATTAATATCCAGCAGAATTACATCCACGTCATCGCGGATGTTCTCCAGTGCTTCCTGGTAGGTATCTGCTTCGGCCACTACAGAAATGTTTTCTTCTAAGTCCAGCAGTTTTTTTAAACCTTCCCGGAACACATTATGGTCTTCAATCAGCATTACTTTTATTTTCTTCATCCTGCTTACCTCCCGGTTTAATTGGAACCGTTAATGTTACGAGAAAACCTGAATCTTTGTTTTCAAACTCAATATCTCCACCTATTAGTTTAGCACGTTCTTTCATACCCCACATGCCTTTTCCGGGAATAAATTCTCCTGTGCTGCCGCCGTTATCTTCTATTTCAATGATTAACCTGTTGTGGGCCATTGTGAAGTGAATATCCACTTCTGTTGCTTGAGAATGCTTTGCTGAATTGCTGAGAGCTTCCTGTATTATCCTGTAAATAATAATTTCACTGCTGCTGGGAATGTTGAGCGACCTGCTTTGGTAAAAGACATAAACTTTTATGTTATTCAGCTTTTCATAGATATTGATATACGATTCCAGGGCAGATACAAGCCCCACTTTATCAATTAGATAAGGGTGGATATTGTTCATAATACTTCGCATTTCAATGGCGGCGTTTTGACAGTGGCTGCGCATGGTTAAAAGGTTGTCTGTTATCTCATCTTTTTCACCTTTTTTCAGCCTTAAAGTATAATCTATTGAATGGATTAAAGTAGACAAGTACCTGGCAATCCAATCATGTATTTCTATAGATATTCTTTTTCTTTCAGTTTCCAGGGTGTCCAGCAGAACATTCTTATCTTTATCCTCCTCAATTCTAGATGCCACAATCATAACACCGGATATTCTTTTGGAGATGTGAATGGGGATATAATCTACAGTTAGATCTAACTTTTTTCCACCATTGGAATAACTAACAGCATGATTAGTTATTTCCTTCTTCTCCATAATTACTTCATATAACGGTTCAGTTATTACCTGCAGCTGGGGAAAAATAACAGGTACATCACTGATACTGTTTTCCAGCAGTTTATCACGGGAAATGCCCAAAAGTTCAGCAGCTGATTTATTAAGCTGCTGGAAAACGCCTTTATTATCCACCAGTATTAAAGCACTATCTATGCGTTCTGACAGCTTATCAAAGTACTGGTACTGGGCGGATAACGAAGTGAGGGTGGTGTAAATTCCCCACAACAGGAGTACCAAAGACGAAAGCAGGAATATTACCAGTAAAGTAATCTTTTTATTTATACTTGTAACTGTAATTTGAAAGTAATCCTTGGCTTTCTGCATGTTAGCCGAAGTGAGGACAACCACTTTTGACTGCAGTTCCTGGTTAAATTCATTATGCCTTAATAAGAGATACTTTGTGTCAGCTGTTTTCGGCTTATACTCCCCGGGAAAAACTTCATTTTCCATAAAGGAGATATAAGTCCGGGTCAGTTCAATAATTTCTTCAATATTTGGTTTATTCATGGGGTCAACAAGGTTGTATAATTCCAGTTCATCTTCAATTGTTTTGTTGCTGTAGTGCCTGAAAGAAACCAGGTACTGTTTATCTGAGTACAAGATGCACTTTTGGCCTGTGGCCAATAGGGTATTAATATCTTCAAATAATTCTTTGCTTATGTGTATCTGTTTAGAGTACATATTTATCTGTTTGGTTTGATCCGAAGTGTTAAGAGACTGCTGCAGCAGCAGTATGGAGGAAGTTACAATAATAACTAACAGGAGAATTTGTATCTTGGTGTTAATCTTAATAGAACTCATCTTTGCCCTCCACGCTGGATATAACTATTTTGTATTTCGACACAATTTTTACTATATCCTTTATAAAAAACCTGTAAATGTCTTAGACAAAAAGCGCCACCGCAAATAGTGGCGCTTTTTGTCGCTTTAAATGACACAAAAGTGTCATCGGTGCGCGCATTAATATTCTAAGAGTTGTCCAAAAAGTTCATGTTGCTTCCAACTCGTTGACTTGAAAAATAGTAAAAACTATTATATTCACAAGCAATTAAGTGAATATTATCTCATGCACAGGATTTAAAAGTAATGGTGCTGACGTTATTAAGGTAAATACCTGACAAAATAACATAAACTTTTTAACTTTACCTTAAGGTGGTGGTGTACAAAAAGATAAAGATATAGTTAACCATTTGTTAAAAATTGATTAATTAACTATTTTATTAATTATGACTTGGAGGTGTGGATTTTGTCACAAGCGCAAGCAGCAAAAGAAGTCAGTTTAGGCGAAAAGATTATTAAAGCTGTCCCTGGACTAATTTTAGTTGCCATTTTGGCTTATGCAGCTGTTCAATTTGATGGTTGGTTTAAGCACAACTATAAGGAACTGCGCAGCACACTCAGTTTAAACTACGTATTTATTGCCATTATCTTTGGTATGCTCATCCGCAACACAATAGGTGTTCCTACTGTATTTGAACCTGGTTTGAAGTTTTCCACCGTGTTTACTAAGACCGGTATTGTAGTCATGGGTCTGAAATACACCTGGGCCAGCCTGGTTGATGTTGGAGCCATGAGTATGGCTTTCATTACCGTAACCCTCTTTGGTACCGTATGGTTGATGTTTTACATGAAGAAGAGATTTAACCTGACCGATACTTTAGGCGGGTGTCTGTCTTCCGGTTTTGCCATCTGCGGTGTATCTGCCACCGTTGCTACCGGTCCTGCCATCCGGGCAAAAGGACAGGAGATGGCTTATACAATTGCCTCAATTCTGATCTTTGGTCTTTTGATGCTGTTTGTTCTTCCTCCCATTGGTAAAGCCATCGGCCTGACCCAAAATGAATTTGGTGCTTGGGTTGGTGTATCAATTGTTAACTCTGCCCAGGTTTTAGCTGCTGGCTTTGCATACGGTGAAGAGGCAGGTTTAATGGCTGGTATCTTTAACATGGGCCGTGTAATCCTGCTGCCTTTTGTAGTACTGTATGTTGTGCTGCAGGTACTGGGCCGTGAATCACAAGAAGCTAAAGAAATCAATAAAGCCAAGTTTATCCTGGATAAATTCCCTGTATTTGTACTTGCCTTTATGGCTGTAATGGCTTTAAACACCGCTGGGTTCTTTACTAAAGAAGAAATTAAGCAGGGTAAGCTGTTTATGGAATATGCCTTCACCCTGGGTTTTGCCAGCATTGGCTTGACCACCAAGTTTTCTGACATGAAGGCTGCTGGTAAAGACGGTATTATTCTTGGTTTCATTGTAGCAATAATTAAAGCTGTATTTGCCCTGGCTGTTATCAAGCTGTTCCTTGGCCCGGTATTAGGATAATTACAGCGGAGGTGTTCTAAATGGATGCAAAGGATAAAAAAACACGCAGACAGGATTATGCAGTAATTATGCTGGGATTTGCCCTTGTGCTCCTGGCAAAAATAGTTGCATAATAATATAAAATAGTTTTATGATTAATAAGCAGGAAAAGTATTTACAACTTTTCCTGCTTATTTGGTTTATCTATTTAATTTAATATACTTGGGGGTTTTAAAATGTATAAAAAAATACTCTTAGCAATGCATGGCGATGAAGTAAACATCGAAAAAGTAATGGGGCAGGCCTTTTTGCTGGCAGGTAAAACAGGGGCAGAAATAACACTTCTCAATGTAAAAGAAAACAATCTTGTTCATTACGGTGAAGTAGATACTTTACTTACTTTTACTGCTAAAGAACAGTTTATAGATTATATTGGTGAGATTGCTAATGAGCAGGCTCAAAAGGTATTAAACAGTTTTACCCAAAAGGCAGAACAAGCGGGAATAACATTTAATTGGAAAACAAGAGAAGGCAAACCTGCAGACGAAATTGCCGCAGAGGTAAGTGAGAACAGTTACGATCTGCTGATACTGGGCACCAAGGCACCCGGCCCAGGAAATACATCCAGCAAAGTAAAGGAAAAACTGGCCAAGGAACATCCTATTACTGTATTAATGGTAAAATAGGAGGTGCTTTTAATTAGTGGCCGGGCAGCTCCACATTGAAATAGAAACACCGAGGGAAAAAAAGGATAAGCTTATTAAGTGGTATGGTTGGATAACCATAATAGTGCTGTGTTTAACCCCCCTGGTATTTGTGCTCCTTCCCATTTTAATGGTTAACACCAGCAGGATTGGAAAAATATTGAGAGATTCCCGGGTGCCGGAAGAAGATAGTTTGACAGGAACTGTTAAAAAGGCCAGCTGGGAACTGAAAAATGAAATCGGCTTAGACTCTATTGTGGGTGAATTAGAGGTTGAGGGAAGCAGTAACGAAATTATAAGATGTACCTTCCTTAAATATGTGGGAGAAAACAATAAGAAACTGCCGGGAATAAAAGAAGGCGATAAAATTGAGGCAGTAGGTAAATTAAATATGGAAGAGAATAAATTTGAAATAAAAAATATCCGCCATCTGGAAACCGGCAGGATTTATACCAGTGAGCCGGCACTGGCAGTTTATTAAGGCTGAAGGCGTAGAGGCGTGATTTATCACGCCTATTTTTTATTTTGCCTACTGGCCTGTCATGTGGTAAAATTCACATAATATCAAAAAATAATGGGGGGAGTGGAGTGCAGGACAACAGGAAAGAACACATTTTATTTCATTTATCTACCTTACTGGGACTAATATTTTTTATTGCAGCAATTTATATTACCACCAGTGTAAAAATGGAGAATAAATACCAAAAGGCTGTTGATATGATTGAAAATAAAAACTGGGATGCTGCCCAGCAGTATTTGTTTCAAGCCTCTAATTATAAAGATGTTGAAGTTCTGCGGCGGTACGTTCAGGCTAAAATAGAAATAGAGTATAAGGGTGAAAAAGAACTAACCGACGACTATTATAATACAGTATATACTTATTTGCAAGAAATACCTAACAATTATCAAGGTAAATTTAAAAGAGATATAGAAAAATTTAAAGATGAAATAGAACAAAAAAGACAGCAGTTAAATACTGCTGATGAAGAATGCTATGATAATATAGAATCAAGCGTTAAAATTGTCAGTATGGGCGGCAGGGATGTGGTAGTTGAAAAAGATGCTGTTGCTCCCATATTTAACTCGGATGAACTGCTGTATTGAAAATGGTAAAACATGGTTGACAGGTCCTGCAGTTGACGTATATTATGATGAAAAAACAGGGGGTAACGGGTTTGAAACTTTTTGCCATCAGTGATATACATTTATCTTTTAATAATCCTGTGGACCCTAATGATTGGGAGTCAGTGGTCGAGCACAAGCCCATGGATGTCTGTGCCCCTGAATGGAAAGAGCATTATAAAAAAATTTATTATAACTGGCATGAAATGGTAGGACAGGATGACGTGGTTTTAATGCCGGGCGATATATCTTGGGCCACCAGGTTGGAAGAAACTGATCACGACATGGAATTTCTAGGCATGCTGCCCGGCAGCATCATTGCTGTACAGGGAAATCATGATTATTGGTGGCAGAGTTTAACAAAGGTGCGAAAAAAAATTCCTGCTAATATGCAGGTTATTCAAAATGATCATGTAATTGTTGATAATATTGCCATTTGTGGAACCAGGGGTTGGGTTTGTCCCAACAACGGCCGGGGGTTCACAGAACATGATGAAAAAATATACTGCAGGGAAGTTATCCGATTGGAAAATTCCCTTTCCAGCGTCAAGCAGGAGGTAGAAGAAATTATTGTAATGATGCACTATATGCCTACCAATGAAAAGCATGAACGCTCACATTTCATTGATGTGCTCCAAAAATATAATGTTAGTACCGTTATCTACGGTCATCTTCATTCCCGGGCCCAGCGATTCCGCCTCCCGGATACAGCCTGGGGAATTAACTTTCACCTGGTGAGTGCTGATTACGTGAAATTTACCCCGGTACTGATAAGGGATACATCTCTGAAGTAAATTACCTGCTGCCCGGCCTGTTTTCCCTGCGCAGCCTGCGCAGGTAATGTTTTCCTTTCCGGGAAATGCGGTAATACGTGTGGTTCATATGCTTAACCCAGTCCTTTTCCCGGTGGTAGCCAACCAGCATTGTACCCTGTACTTTTTCCAGCAGTCCTTTTCTTAAAAGTTTTTCCAGCCGTTCCCGGGATTCTTCTACGTCCAGGCCCACATTAATACCCAGCCGCCAGGCATATTCCGGCCCGGCGTAGTCGATAAACTTTAATATTTCTAGGTCTTTATCATCTTCATTTTCATCTTCCAGGCAGCCTTCTTTCAACAGCATGTTGTATAATTCCCTGGCCAGGCTGCTGCACAGGGCAGAATATTCCCTGTACAGTACTGCATACTCATTTTCTTCATCTTCCCGTTCTTCCTCACTAAGCATTGCTTCCAGTTCCTGTTTATCTTTAAGGCAGCTTTTTAGTTTCTTTACTAACTCGCTGAAAGGGCTCAGCCGGTGAAGCTTTTTAGCCAGTTCCGGCATTACTTCAGGATCGGTGCTGATGTTAGGATCTGAAAGCATCTGCCGGGTTTTATTATATTCTGATACAAGTTCTTCAGCCCGGGCCCATATTTCTTCATCGGTATAGTATTTACCCTCAAAAAGAGACAATGCCGCTCACCTGCCACTTTTTAACTCTGTTTTACCATTTTACCGGAGAAAACGATAGCCGGCAAATTTAAAGAACGACGGTGTAAATACCTTGGCGGTGATAAGGCCAAAGGCTTTTGTTCTTGTATGCATTTTCCATCACATGTATAATAAATAAATAAATTGACTGCAGAGGTGAGAGAGATGCCTAAGATTAGTGTAGAGTGGGAAGGAAAGCTTAAATTTACAGCCACCGACGAGTCCGGGCATTCTATTACCATGGATGCTCCTGTGCAGGCCGGGGGGGATAACACAGCACCCAGCCCTCTGACGCTGGTTTTGATGGCCCTTGCTGGCTGCAGCAGTGTAGATATTGTCACTATACTGGATAAAATGAAAGTAAATATTGATGAATTCAATATTGATGTGGAGGGGCAGCGGGCTGACCAGCACCCGAAAATCTTTACCCACATTGATGTAGTTTTTAAGTTTAAAGGCAGTGACATTCCACGGGATAAGGTAGAACGAGCAATTGGACTTTCGGTAGGAAAGTACTGTTCTGTAGCTCACATGATTAATAAGGCTTCAAATATTAACTACTACTATGAGATTAACGGAACCAGGTACCAATATCAACCTAATGATTAGAAAAAATATGCAGGAAATGGGAGGAAAAAAATAAATGCACTACATTAGTACCAGGGGGCAGGCCCAACCTGTGAAGTCTGCCCAGGCTATTAAGAAAGGGCTTGCTCCAGACGGGGGGCTGTATGTACCGGAAAGCCTAGCAAAAGTACCTGGCGGCAGGCTCCAGCAGCTGGCGGGCTGCGATTACCGGCAGTTGGCACAGGAGATACTGGCAGCATACCTTACAGACTACAGTGAAGATGAAATAAAAACATGTGTAATGAATGCTTACAGCTCAGAAAAGTTTGATCATCCAAGTATTGCCCCTGTTCATTCCATTAACAACCAGCTGCATGTACTGGAACTTTGGCACGGGCCCACCTGCGCTTTTAAGGACATGGCCCTGCAGATTCTCCCCCACTTTATGTCCCTGGCTGCCAAGAAAACCGGGGAAGAAGGTGAAATAGTCATCCTGGTGGCCACTTCCGGCGACACCGGTAAGGCAGCGCTGGAAGGATTTAAAGACGTAGAAGGAACCAGGGTAATTGTATTCTTCCCAGAAGACGGGGTGAGCCAGGTACAGAAACTGCAGATGCTTACCCAGGAAGGAAGAAATGTCAATGTGGTGGCAGTGCAGGGTAATTTTGACGACGCCCAGGGTGGAGTCAAGCAGGTGTTTAGTGACAATGAATTTAACCGGCGTGCGGCAGAAAAAAATTTCCGTCTGTCATCAGCCAACTCTATAAATTGGGGCAGGTTGGTGCCCCAGATTATTTATTATTTTGCTGCTTACAATCAGTTAGTCAGCAGGGATGTAATCAGCTTAGGTGATAAGATAAATTTTGTTGTTCCAACAGGGAACTTTGGGAACATACTGGCCGGTTTTTATGCCCGGGAAATGGGCCTACCGGTAAACAAACTGATATGCGCTTCCAACTCCAACAATGTTCTCACTGAGTTTATTAGAACCGGGGAGTATGACCGCAACAGGAATTTGTTAAAGACCATATCACCATCCATGGATATTTTAATTTCCAGCAATCTTGAGCGGCTGCTTTTTGAGCTGACCGGCCGCAGTGATGAAAAAGTACGGGGATGGATGAATCAATTAAATGAGGATGGATGGTACAAGATAGATCCGCAAACGATGGAGAGAGTACAGCATTACTTTTGGTCTGATTATGCTGATGATAACCAGACATTAGAGACAATAAAGGATGTTTGGGATAAACATCATTACCTTATTGATACTCACACGGCCGTTGCCTTTAAAGTATATGAAAGCTATCTCCGGCAAACCAGAGACAGCACCAAAACAGTTATTGCCTCCACCGCCAGTCCTTTTAAATTTAATGCCAGTGTGGCCAGGGCGGTGCTGGACAGAGATAATGTTCAAGGGAAAAGCGAATTTGAACTGCTGGGCATACTGGCCGGTTACACAGGCTGGCCTATTCCCGAGGGGCTTAGAAACTTGGATAAGAAAAAAGTGCTTCATCACAAGAAAACCTCTGCCGGCGGAATAGGCCGTTCAGTAAGCGAAATATTGGGTATATAACTAAAGGGCGGCAATTTCTTTAACTGAAGAAATAAAACATTTAACCATCTCCGGGTCAAATTGTGACCCGGAGTTTTTTAACAGCTCGTTAACTGCCTGGTGGTAATTTAAAGCTTTTTTATACGGGCGGTTGGTGGTCATAGCATCAAAGCTGTCCGCTACAGCTGCAATTCTACCAAAAAGGGGTATATTATTACCCTTTATCCCGTAAGGATAGCCTTTACCGTCATAACGTTCATGATGATACAATACCACCGGTACAGCTTTATGAAGAGAAGGAATTTCCTTTATTATTTCTGCTCCCGTCAGTGGGTGTTTTTTAATGATTTGAAACTCTTCATCATTCAGACTGCCGGGCTTTTGCAGAATAGACATATCGATGCTGATTTTACCGATGTCGTGAAGAAAAGCGCCGTACTTTAAATATTTTATTTCTTTTTCCGGCAGGGTCAGCTGGCGGGCCAGGGTTTCTGCATAATGAACCACCCGCTCAGAGTGCTTGTAAGTGTAAGAATCCTTGGCGTTAATTACAATATTCAGCGTCTTTATGGTGCTAATTTCATCTTCCTCATGCCCTAATCCACCGGGAGAGAGATCGTCCAGCACCGATGAGTAAAGTACAGCCTGGTTTTTTCTAGTTTGAGCCTTTTGCAGGGCATAACCTGCCAACTTTAACAGGTCATCTTTGTTGGTGGCATTTACCGGGAAACATGCTATTCCTGCTGAAACTGTAAGTTCCGGGTTTAAATTGTTTCCGGTTATTTTGTACCGGTGCTGTTTTACAATTTGGCATAAACGCCTGCCCATTTCCAGTGCCTTTTTAGGCTGAATACCCGGCTGTATAACGGCAAATTCTTCACCGGCATACCTGGCAGCAAAACCGTTTTTAAAAAGTTCTCTAATTAATGAAGCTATTTCAACCAGAACAAGGTCACCGGCTTCGTGGCCGTATAAATCATTTATTTGCTTAAAATTGTCAATGTCTATTATAAACAGGGCAAAGCTTTGGTTCCTGGACCTGGATATTTTGATTTGTTTCTGCAGCTGTTCTTGAAACCTGCGGTGGTTATACAGTCCAGTTAAACGGTCAGTGGCCGCTTTGTACTCTAAACTTCTGCTGAGCATGAACATTGCTGTTAATTGATTGTTTAATTCTTTATACTGCTGCAGCAAATAAGGCAGACACATCAGGGGATCCGCCTTTCCCTGTAATACTGCGATTGCTTTGTCCCAGCAGGTGTCAAAACCACAGGCACCGCAGTTTAACAGGTCCTTTTCGTGCTTTTTCCCAGATTTTTTTAACACAGACCATATCTGTTTTTCAGTGAAAAGTTCTTTGATTCTCTTCCTTTTGATAAATGTACGGCCTGCATCTATACCGTCAGCATAGCTGGCAAAATGGTGGCAGTTTTTATTTTCTTTTTTGTTTTTATCTGCATAATCTATAATGGTCTTGTGTTTAACAAAACACAGCTTGCTGCTGGCAATTTCCAACCCGTTTATGCACCCGTCGCAGCAGAGCAGGTCCACTATTTTTGGAGTAAGTGCCCCGCTGATTACGGATTGTAAAATGCTTTTACATTTTACCGGGCCGTGAGCTTCAATTATATCAAGCGAACTTACATCCTGGTGCAGGTCCAGTGTCTTTAACAACCCGCCGGCCAGGGGAAAGAGCCTGGCAGTATTGGCACCAGGAGTGTCCCAATCTTCTTCAGGCATTTTTTCTAGGTAATATCTATTACTGTCAAACCACTCTTTCAACTGCCTGAAAGTAATAACTGCATCAATAGAATTACCGCTGTCTTTCCTAAGGCTTTCTGCTTTTTTAGCTATACAGGGGCCGATAAATACTGTTTTGCACTGGGGTTGCTTTTTCTTTACCCATTCACCTGTTATTAACATTGGAGATTTAACCGGGGCCAGGCAGTCAGTCAGCTGGGGAAAGTGTTTTTCCACCATCATAACTACCGCCGGGCAGGCACTGGAAATGATGGGTTTTCTGCCGCCTGCATCCAGCAGCTTCTGGTATTCATGGGCACAGATTTCTGCTCCAAAGGCTGTTTCCAGCACCAGGGAAAACCCCAGCCTGCGCAGGGCGGCAATAAGCTGGTAAGGGCTGCAGTCAAAAGCAGCAGGAGCGGAAGGGGCAACAACGGCTGCCGTGGGTTTCCCCTCAGCCAGCCACTGCTGCACCATGGGAATATCATTAAACAGCACCTTAGCGCCCTGGGAACAAACCCTGGCACAGCTTCCGCATAAGATGCAGTCTTCTTTGGCTATGGTTATTTTTCCGTTCTGAAAGGAGATGGCGTTTACCGGGCAGGCCCGGACGCAGGCGTAACATTGACGGCACAGTGCGTTGTTGGTATCTAAAATGTTCATAATAACACAACCTAAAAAATGGTAAGAATATCTCAACGTATATATTCGCATTCCTATATAAATTTCCTTGTGAATAATTTAAAAATATAAAAAATTCCAACTCAAATATTATAATTCATCAATATTTTTTCCAGCTCTTCTAAATCTGCAACCGGCGGCTGGCAGGCCCTGCAGCAGGGCATAAATTATTCTCACGTATCTAAAGTTTTCAATCCAACCGTAAAATAAAGTAACTGCCGATAAGGCTTATTACTGCTGCTGTAATGGTTATAAATGTTTCTGTAGTAAATTTGAGAAACTGCAAAAGATTCAATAAATTTGAGCAGGGATTTTTTA
Source organism: Desulfotomaculum sp. (assembly GCA_017656165.1). Lineage (GTDB taxonomy): Bacteria > Bacillota > Desulfotomaculia > Desulfotomaculales > Desulfohalotomaculaceae > Desulforadius. Next base: position 8,676 of record JACDOL010000022.1, on the reverse strand, counting down.
CGTTGTTTAGTATATTTAATTTGTACAGCAAAATAAGTGGGGTGAAGTCATATGGACGGTGCTGCAAATTTACACGAAAATTATACAGAAAAGGCCTTGGAGCATTTTTTAAATCCCCGCAATGTAGGAGTGGTGGAAAATTACAACGGGCGGGGTAAAATTGGTGACCCGGAATGCGGTGACGTTTGTGAGATAACACTGCGTATAGAGGAAGATAAGATAGCAGATATAAAATTCAGGGTGCAGGGCTGTGCGGGAGCCATTTCAACTTCCAGTGCAACCACTGTGCTGGCTAAGGGTAAAAGCACTGAAGAAGCGCTGCAGATAAACGATGACGATGTAATTGAGTACCTGGGCGGGCTTCCGGAACAGAAAAAGCACTGTTCTCTGCTGAGTGTAAGAGCGCTGAGACAGGCCATTTACGATTACTGGTTTTATCAAAGATTATTAGATAGCGGTCAGGTAAGCACCAGGGAGGAACATGAACAAATTAGAGCCGAACTTTTTCAGCAGTTTGCCAGTGAGTTTTAAAAAGGGACTGGGCAGAAGAGAAATTATCTCCTGCCGCAGTCCCTTTTATATTCTGGATTTATAAATATCCAGCATTTTCTGCAGGGTATTTTCGTTAAGCGGACCGGTTAATGAAGGGGTTTCAAAAAATCTTTTAGGGAATGTTAAATGGTCCAGGCTGTATCCCAGTTTAGTGCGCATTTCATGTTTCAATTTGAATATTTTATCACCCAGGGCATTAAGCTCACCGGCACTGGCATTAATGCCAACAGCATTCAGAGCAGATACCACCGTATCCTGGTCGTAAATTCCCCGGGCAAATAAACAGGTGCAGAGGCAGTTTAAAACATTGCGCCATTTTTCTTCTTCTATTAAGCTGTCCACCATTTTTTCCAGGTTGTTTTGTTCACGGTTTTTTTGATCTACGGAATAACCGGCATTGTCCAAGTGAGAATGACGTGCACCCACTGCCAGTCCCAGGACATTGGCATGCCCGGTGTGATACCCGGCCATTTCTGTTTTACCCAGTGTTAGGGCATAGTCTTTACCACCATACTTTTCCGCTGCAGCCGCTGCTCCTCTGGCCAGTGTGGCGTAAAAGCTGTTGGGGGGATAGACTATATTTTTTAAAACTTCCAGGCAGCCTTGACTGTCGTCAAAATCAACCCCGGTGCCCAGGACAGCTTTGTCAATAATCCCGCTGTGGTAGGCTTCAATTACCCATCCTAGGGCTACACCGGCGGTAATTGCATCCATTCCCAGCTCTTCTACCATGTCTATTAAATCCAGTACTTTTTCCTGTGAAGACATGCCTAAAAATGAACCTAAAGCGAAAATCAGCTCGTGATCATACGACAGGGCCTTAGATTCATACTCGTAACCGGGGCCAAATTCGCGCCTGTGCAGGGCAATGTGAATACAGCCCACCGGGCAGCCTGAGCAGGCCATTTTTCTTATTAAACGCTGTTCTGCAAAGGCCTCACCGCTGATATTTTCAGCTTTTTCAAAATGACCCGACTTTAAATTCCTTGTGGGTAAACCACCCAGGTTATTAAGGGCGTTTATGTTGATTGCTGTGCCTACACCGTGGTATTTCTCCATAATGTCAGTGTTTACAACACGCTGGTATATATCCATGTAGACCTTGTTAAAAATCTTAGAATTGGGCACAGCTTCATTCTTATCGCCATGAATGATTACAGCCTTCAGGTTTTTGGCACCGAAAACTGCCCCCAGGCCCAGGCGTCCAAAGTGGCGGTAGGTGTCCACGTTAACATTCGCAAAACGGACAGCTTTTTCTCCGGCAGGACCGATGCGTAAAGTGCTTCGGAAACCGCTGTTTGGTTCCAGCCGGCGCAGGATGCTGCCAATTTCACCCACCTTTAATCCCCACAGTGCGGAAGCATTTTTAAATTTGACTCCCCGGGAACTGATGGAAAGATAAGTGGGGTGCTTGGCTTTGCCATGAATTACGATGGCCTGGTATCCTGCCAGGCGCATGGCCAGTGCCAGGCGCATACCGGCATAGCTTTCTCCCCATTCCCCGGTAAGGGGGGACCGGAATACTGCAGCCACCTTGGTGACTACTGGGAAAATGGTAGAAAGCGGGCCGTTGGCCAGAACTACAGGCTGTTCTGGAGCCAGGGGGTCGAGGGATGGGTCGGCCATTTCTGCAAACAGCCTGCTTGCTATACCTATTCCGCCCAACCATTGTCCTAGGTCTTTTCTGTTGTGTATTTTTATTTTTTCTTCACTCAGGTTAATTTCTAATACTTTAATGGTTCTTTCATTCATACCGGCCTTTCCTCCATGGTTAGCACCTGGTGAGGACAGAAACGGGCGCAGGTACCGCATTGTATGCACACCAGGGGTTGATTAGTTTCATCATCAAACTTCAGTGCACCAATACTGCAGGCTTCCACGCAGTCACCGCAGCCGAGGCATTTATCTTTTATAAAGCGCACACCGCCACCTTTCCTGGGGACCAGTGCTTCCAAACGGCAGGAGGCGGCACAGGGGGGATCAATACACCCCCGGCATATTTCAGCTGTAAATTTACCCTGCAGTCCACCCGCTGTCCGTATTCGAACAGCTGCTTTAGCAGGGGAAAGGCTCTTCCGGACAGTCCTTGCACAGGCCAGCATGCAGGAATAGCAGCCAATACACTTGGTCATGTCCCTTGCTTGCAGTATTTTGGCCGTTGTCATTACCTCCCTTATAAAAACATAACTTGAAAAATTCCATGTCAATTACTATTATCCTATACATAACAGGTAAAATTCAACAATTTAAATTTATAAAGTATAAAATGATTATCAGTCAGAGGAAACATTATATAAAAGGTGGAATAATAACTGCATACTTTATTTTCACAGGAGGGTTAAAATGCAGAAGACAGAGCTGTTTAATATCCAGGAAGATAACTGGAAGCCTCACCCCACCAGTCCAGGAGTTTATGTTCAGCCAATTCTTTCTGGAAACGAAGGACTGGGATTTAAAAACATGTTTGTAAAAATTGAACCCGGCGGTGAAATATTACCCCACACCCATGATGTAACCGAAGTGTTTTATTTTATTGAGGGTGCAGGCAGTGTTCTGGTAAACGGTGAAAGGAAGGAGTGCCGTGCCGGGACGGTGGTTGTAGCGCCGGCCGGTATAGAACATGGTGTAAAAAATGAAACCCGTGAGGTTGTGTATTTGTTAGCCAATTTTGAAGCAGACTAAAAACAGCCGGGAGATTCACTCCCGGCTGTCGTACGCAGCCAAGGTATTTACCGTAATTTAATACATTTGATTCTGCTGCTGTAAACCGGCCTGGTTTTGCGGGCTTGAAGGTTTGGAAATGTTGGACAGAGCTTCACCTGCTTCATTCTGGTAAATGTTTTTGACTGCCAGGTCACCAAGGGAAACAATTCCGGCAACCTGCCCGTTTTGTACCACCGGCAGGCGGCGGATCTGGTTCTGGGACATCAGCTTTGCAGCTTCATGAACGTCCATTTCAGGAGTCCCGGTCATAACCCCTGAAGACATAACTGATTGAACTTGGGTGGTGTTAGCATCCTGCCCCTGGGCAGATACCCTTAAAGTAATATCACGGTCAGTCAGCATTCCTACCGGCTTACCATTTTGTACCACCGGGACGGAACCCACGTTATACCGGCTCATAATTTGAGCTGCTTCTGCCACGGTCTGCTGGGGGCTGACGGTGGCAACGTTTTCAGTCATGATATCTTTCAATTTTTGAGACAATTATATCCCCCCGCTTTCTATAGTAATTTATATACTGCGTATTTTTATGATTTCAATAAACATGGTTCTTTATTCATTCATCTCTCTATATAACTCCGGCCTTCTGGCTTGAAGGTAAAAGATATTGCGCATGGTGGTTGTTTTTTCATAGCGAATTTTATTTATCATTTCTGCATCTAAATCTACCACCAGCATACTTTCTTGGCCATTGAAATCTTCAGCAATTACATTTCCCTTAGGATCAACAACCATAATACCCCCGGAAAAACAGCTGCCTTTTCCATTACTGCCAATTAAGTTGCAGGCTGCCAGGTAAACGGTGTTGTCATAAGCCCTGGCAGTAAGATATTTCAGCCACATGTCTTTCCTGCTGCCGGCTATACGGGGGGAGGCGTGGGGGGCAAAAATTATTTCCGCTCCTTTTAAAGACATAATGGTAGTCACTTCAGGAAAGTGCAGGTCCCAGCAGATTTGGACCCCGAATACTGCTTTTTCGGTCTTAAAGACCGGAAGCTGGTTTCCTTCAGAGAAATAAGGTTTTTCGCTGCTTCCCAGGTGTGTTTTCCTGTATTTATCAATGCCGCCGGGAGTAGAAACCAGATGTGTAATATACGGCTTACCGCTTTTATTTTTTTCCGCTGTGCCGGCCAGGATAGTGATATTGTATTGTTTGGACAAGCTGGAAATATAACTGCTGCTGGGGCCTGGAATCGGTTCGCTGCAGAAGTCAGAATCACTGCGGCTGTATCCTTGAACCGCCAGCTCGGGAAAGCAAATAATATCGGCACCCTGCTTATAAGCCTGCTTAACAAATTGACTTATTTTTTGTAAATTTTTTTCCACCTGTGCAAAAATAGAGTTTAATTGTACCAGGGCAATCCTTGTTTTTTTCATAAATAAACACTCCTGTTACCCGTTAGATGCCAAGATGTCCCAGTAATTTTTTGGCATTTTCTCTGGTGATGGCGTTGTATTCTTTATCGTTTAACCCCAGCTGGGCGAGGCATAAACTTTCTTTTCCCGGGTCGCTGTATGGATAGTCGCTGCCCAGTAGAACACGGTGGTAACCGTGTTCTCTTATCATCCTGCGGAATTTATCTGCAGGAAGGAACTCATAACTGCTGGAAGTATCAAAGTATACCTCTTTTCCCACCAGTAGCTCCAATGCCTGATCCCACATTTGATAGCCCCCCATATGGGCGGCAACAACTTTTAGTCCAGGGATTGCTTCCAGCACCCGTGACAGCCTTTCCGGTGAAGTGTAGTTTACCTTATTTTCATTTTGATCATCACCGATGTGAAATATTAATAAAAAGTCTCCTGCCAGTTTTTCGTAAATTGACATGGCTTTTTCATCATCAAGAAAAAATTGTTGAAAATCAGGATGAAATTTAATGCCCTTTATGCCGGCCCGTTTTAACCTGGATATTTCATCGTCTATATTTTCAAAATCGGGGTGTAGGGTACCAAAACCTATAAACTTATCCCTGTTATTTTGTACAGCCCAAAAGTTTGCTGGCTGCACTTGGTCAGGCCTGGTTGCGGCGGTAAAAAATACTGCTGCTTCAACACCGGCTCGTTGAGCAATGGCCTGGTACTCTTTTTTTGTACCCCGGTATGGTACAGGCATGCCGTAATGCTCGGCAAGCTGCTTAGTTGCTTTAGGGGCTACATTTTCAGGAAAAAAATGAACGTGCATATCTATTATCATGGTTTGACTACCCCCTGTATTGTAAAATAAACATACAACTTATTCTTTTTCCTAAGACACATTCCTGCAATAATTTTATTTGATATTTTTTGAAAATTTATTGACAGCTGAAAAATAAACCAGTAGAATATAAATATACCAAAAAGGTATAAAATTGGGGGACGAAATGAGATTCAACCAGGCAACGGACTATGCTTTTAGAACTATATTTTATCTCAGCAGGCAGGAACCCAATGAAATAGTGGAAGCTAAACAGATTGCCGAAAAAGAAAATATACCCATCAGGTTTCTTTTAAAAACAGTTAGACTGTTAACCCAGGCCGGTATAGTGAATTCATACCGGGGCCTTAAAGGGGGATATGCCCTGGCTAAAGATCCTAAGGATATCACCCTCAGAGATATAGTGGAAGCAGTGGAAGGTCCGGTGTTAATTAATAAGTGCCTGGGGGATCCTAAAGAATGCAGCAAGGATGCCGCTTCTTGGTGTCCGGTACGCAGGGCACTGTACCGGGTGCAGCAGGCAGCTAATAAGGAGCTGGGAAAATATACTTTTAACGATTTAATTAAAATTTATGAAACAGAATGTAAGAAACAGTAAGAAAAGTACTTTTTTATACTTAAAATATACCAAAATAGTATACAAAGGAGGATTACTATGGAACTTAAGGGAAGTAAGACCGAGAAAAATTTATTAGCAGCCTTTGCCGGGGAGAGCCAGGCCAGGAACAAGTACAGCTATTTTGCCAGCGCTGCTAGAAAGGAAGGCTACCAGCAGGTGGCAGCAATTTTCGAAGAGACGGCAGATAACGAACGGGAGCATGCCAAAATGGCCCTGAAGTTTTTGGGAGGCATTGGCAGCACAAAAGAAAACTTGCAGGCAGCAGCAGATGGTGAAAACTATGAGTGGACCAGCATGTACAAGGAGTTTGCCGCAACAGCACGTGAAGAAGGGTTTGAGGAAATTGCCCGGTTCTTTGAAAATGTAGCTAAAATTGAAAAGGATCACGAAGAAAGATTCAAGGCCCTGCTTAAAAACCTTGAAGAAGGAAAAGTATTTAAAAAAGACCAGGCTGTAACCTGGAAGTGCCGCAACTGCGGGCATATACATACCGGGGAAGAAGCGCCGGAATTATGCCCCACCTGCAGGCACCCGCAGGCTTTCTTTGAAGTGAAAGCAGAAAATTACTAGGAGGCGCTTTTAATGTGGCGCTGTACAGTATGCGGTTTAACGATGGAAAGTAAAGAGCTGCCTGAGAATTGTCCCAAGTGCAGGGCAGCAAAAGAAAAGCTGTCATTTCTGGAAGAAGAGAAGGTGAAGTTAATAAAACGATCCCAAAAAACTAACGACCTGCACATGAAACTGGCTGTCCTAATGGATGAAGTTATGGCCGTGGCCAAAGAAGGAGAAGAGGATAATCTTGACCCAGGTTGTGTTAAAGTATTTCAGGCGGCACAGGAAAAAGCTGCCGAGATTAAGCAGATGGTTAAAGCGGAACTCCAGGGTCATATGAAGAAAGAAAAATGGTAATTAGTTAGTAAAAACAAAATCCCGCATTATCCCTAACCCCCAGTATGGGTTAGGGTTTTTTTATGTATAGTGAAGTAAAACTTTGTTTTAATTTGTTTGGCATTAATTTCCTCCCTCTTAATAAACATATATTAGGGAAAAATTTCCATATAGAGAGAGGATAACATGTCTTACTTGATGAGCTTTTTAATCTTATTTACTGCTGTTCTCCCGCCGGCAGGAGAGCAGGCACTGGATGTTCTTCCTCACAATACTATAATTCTAGTTTCTGCAGTGGGGGATAACACTATCGGGTATGATATTGATTTTGGTTATAACGGTTCTTTTAACCAGGTCGTAGATACTAATGGCCTGGACTACCCTTTTAAAAATGTGGCCGGCATTTTCAAAAATGATCACCTGACCATTGCCAATTTAGAAACTGCTTTAACCAATTCCACCACCAGGGCCAAAAAGAAATTTAAGTTTGCCGGGAAGCCTGCTTACCGGGATGTACTGGCAGCCGGGGGCATTGATGCTGTCAACCTTGCTAATAACCATACTATGGATTATCTTGAGCAGGGATATAATGATACGCTGGCAAATCTTAAAGCTGCCGGGATAGGCTGTTTTGGGAATGGGATTAAGCTGGTTAAAAACATAAATGGTATCAAGGTGGGGATGCTTGGGTACAAAGGCTGGACTGACAGCCGCTGGATTAGAGACAAAATTGCCGGTGATATTGCTGAGTTAAAGAAGCAGGCCCAGGTGGTAATAATAAGTTTTCACTGGGGAGTTGAAAGGTCCAATTATCCCAGTAATGTGCAGAAAGAGTTGGGCAGGTTTGCTGTAGATAGTGGGGCAGACCTGGTACTTGGACACCACCCGCATGTGATACAAGGCATTGAAAAATACAAGGGGAAAATAATTGTATACAGTTTGGGTAACTTTGTTTTTGGAGGCAACAAAAACCCGGGAGACAAAGATACATTTATATACCAGCAGGAATTCATAATCAGTCCTGCAGGTAATGCTGAAAACGGGGAAATTATAATTATTCCTGCATCTGTATCCTCGGTTAAGGGACGCAATAACTACCAACCGGTTGTTCTGAAAGGAACTGAGGCAGAGCGTGTGCTGAACAGGATTATTAATTATAGTAAAGACCTGGAATATGGCTTTAACAAAGCTGCTAGATAGTTTCAACTTTGCCGAATATTTCCCCGCAGCGGCATCCATAGGTTACAATGTCAGAGGTATTTCCCTCACAGATGCTCAATATGCGGACACCTGAGTTTAACGCATATAAATTTTCGCCGCAGCTGGGACAGGTCCGGCCGGTTATATACTTTTTAGGTTTTATAATGACATAACCGGAAGTACTGGGTTCTATGGTGCACTTTTCCAGGTTTAATTTAGTTAGGCGGTATTTTGTTAAAATGCTTTTTAATGTTGACAGCATAATATTCCTGGCTGCAGCATTCTGCACTGTTAAGAAAACTTCCAGTGCTGTTTCGGCAGCACTGCGGTCTTCAATTGTGGGGAATAAGTAAATAGTTGACTTTTTCATTATAAGAATATTATTCCCACACCAGCAGCATTAAATTCCGGTTTTTAGTTTACCGGGGCATATTCTTTTTTTCCTGGTGCTTTAACACTGCCAGTTCTTTTATACTGTAAATATTGCTGTTTTTAATTT
>JACDOL010000021.1 GCA_017656165.1 Desulfotomaculum sp. | reverse complement strand
AAAAAAAGACAGTGCATTGCCGCACTGTCTGTAATCTATTTGAAGGGGGAGGAAATACTTATGCTTCGGCACCCTGTCTTTTTCTTACCATAAGAGTCATCAACTTATTAGCAATAAAGTTTATTATAAATATCAGAACTACCAGCACTGTGGCAGTGGCATACGCTTTTTCAAAAGATATACCTTCCGAGGCCAGTACAAACAGGTGTACTGCAAGTGTCCTGGTGGGATCCCAAATAGACGTAGGGATCATAAACCCAGATGTGCCAGCCGTCAGGTAAACAGCAGCAGTTTCTCCCACTACCCTGCCCATACCGAGTATAATCCCTGTTACGATACCAGGCAGAGCACTGGGAAGTACAATTTTATATATTGTCTGCCACTTGGTGGCTCCCAGGGCTAAACTGCCCTCCCGGTAGGAATGAGGAACAGATTTAATTGCTTCTTCAGTAGTTCTTACAATGGTGGGCAAAATCATAAATGCCACAGTCAAGCCGCCGGATAAAATGCTCCATCCCCAACCTAAAAAAATAACAAAAAAAAGGAAACCAAATAAACCAAAAACTATTGATGGAATACCGGCAAGCGTTTCAGTAAAAAATCGAATGGTACTTACAAATTTACCTTTACGGGTGTACTCGGTAAGATAAATTCCGGCCATCACCCCTATGGGAGTAGCTACGCCCAGGGCCACCGCCACAAGATAAACTGTACCTATAATAGAAGGTAAAACCCCACCTTCTTTACCCATTTCCCTCGGCATCTCAGTTAGGAATTCCCAGCTCACATAAAATATACCTTCACTAATTATATGGAATAGAATGACAAATAAAATTCCTAAAGTTATTAGTACTGACATCCACAATGATCCTCGGGCTATTTTTTCTTCTATCAGTACAGATTTTCTCATTATTCGTCACCTGCCCGCCTGGGAATTAACAGTACCATTGAATTTAATATCATAATAACAACAAACAGCACAACACCCGTTGCAAACAATGCCTGCTGGTGTTCACCAGCAGCGTAGCCCATTTCAATGGCAATATGAGCTGTAAGCGTTCTAACCATATCCAGTATTGAACCGGGAACAACCGTGGCATTACCGGCCACAAGAATTACTGCCATAGTTTCTCCTATCGCCCTGCCCATACCCAATACTATTGCAGTTATGATACCAGACCGGGCTGCCGGGAGAATTACTTTTTTAATGGTCTGCCAGTGGGTTGCCCCCAAGGCAAAAGAACCTTCCTTGTATTCCCGGGGTACTGCTCGAATAGAATCCTCGGATATATTAATGACTGTAGGCAGGATCATTATAGCCAGGACTATGGATGCGGCCAGCACAGACATACCGCGGCCGCCCAGGTTCTGCTGTATAAAGGGAACAATAACTACTAACCCCCAGAATCCATAAACCACAGAAGGTATTCCAGCTAACAGTTCAATTCCCGGTCGTACTACTTTATTTACCCGCCTGGGAGCAAATTCAGCTAAAAAGACGGCACACCCCACTCCCAGGGGTACGCCTAAAATAATGGCCCCTAATGTAACCATGAATGAACCTATTATCATGGGCAGGATACCAAAACGAACCGGGTCGGCCAGCGGTTTCCATTCCATATTAAACAAGAAATGACCGAGACCATATTTTTGTATAACCGGCCAACCCTGGGCAAAAATAAAAGCAGAAATAAGCAGTACTACCAGTATGGCAGCCACTGCACTGACAAGAAGTGCTTTTTCAATAACTTTTTCCAACAAGTCTCTCCACTTGTTTCGCCTTATCTTCTCCATTTTACTATCCCCTTCTACTTAAACGCAGCAGAAAGGCAGTCTATGAAGAACCACCTTTCTCTGCGTAATACTGCAGTTAAGTAATTCACTTACTTGTCTACTCTTACGTAATCTTCAGCTACAATATCTTGAGCTTCGCTGCTGAATACCCAATCAATGTATTCTTTTACAGCTCCCTCAGGTTCACCTTTGGTCAGGTACAGGAACGGACGGGAAATTTTGTACTCACCAGCAACAATATTTTCAGCAGTAGCTTCTACACCTTCGATTTTAAATGCTCTTACTGAGTCGTCCAGGTAACCCAGGGACAGGTAGCCAATGGAGTACTTGTCGTTAGCAACAGTGGTGCGTACTGCACCGTTTGAGGACTGGATAGCGGCGTCAGCTACCAGTTCAGCTTCATGCTTTTCACCATTTTCGTCCTTGTATTCCATAACCAGTTCTGTGAAAGCACCGCGGGTACCAGAACCTTCTTCACGGGAAACTACGTTAATTTTAGCATCGTCCCCGCCTAATTCTTTCCAGTTGGTAATTTCACCGGCGAATATCTTGCGAACCTGCTCAACGGTCAGATCGTCAACACCTGTGTTTTCAGCGTTAGTCACAATGGCGATACCGTCAATGGCAATTTTGTGCTCAACCAGGCCTTTACCCTGCTCAGATTCTTTCAGGTTACGGGAAGCAGCACCGATATCAGCAGCACCTTCAAGAGCAGCTTTTACACCTGCAGAGGAACCGCCACCCTGAACGTGAATAGTTACGCCGGGGTGTTTTTCCATGAATTTTTGTGCCAGTTCTTCAGACAGGGGCTGTACAGAAGTAGAACCTGCAATGGTTATGTTGCCAGTTAGTTCGTCACCTGACTTTTTAGCACCCTCTTCAGCAGCTTTTTCACCGCCGCATCCTACCAGGACCACTGCCATGGCCAGTGCCAGTACTAAAACTAATACTGCACTAAATTTTCTCTTTAACATTCAAAAATCCTCCCCTTTAAAATTTTTGTTTTTTGCTTTCGCCTTATCGCTTCCCACGGCCATAATATTATACCTGTGCTGTTAAAAAGGAATTACTGGTAAGTAAATCTGCAGTTAAACATTTGTTAAGTATCTGTTAAATATAACAATTATATGGACAGTTAGTATGAATTATTTGCCGGCAGGAGTTTGATATTTGCAGGAGAAATAAATAAAATTAAACTAGATAGTTAAAAAATAACAAAATAAAAGGAGAGCAGGCTTGGTGGACTTAAACATTTTAGACTCAGTAGTAAATAAAACAATTCAAGCCCTAGAAAAGAGTAAGGAAGAAATATATCACATCAGCGAAAGCGCCAGGCAGGAATATGAAAGAGTAAAAAGAGAACTATTAGAGACTAAAGAAAAAACCGCTGCTGTCATTAATAAAGTTGATGAAACTGAACGCCAGTATAAACAGGCCAGGATGTACTTAATACATGTTAACAATAATTTTAATAAATACTGCGAGGATGAAATTAAAGATGCTTATCAAAAAGCCCACCAAAAACAAATAGAACTGCTGGAACTGCAAAAGCAGGAAAAAATCCTCCGCTTGCACCGCGATCACCTGGAAAGAAATTTAAAAACACTAGAAAACACCATAAAACGCTCAGAAGGTTTAATAACTAATTTGAGCATGGCCATGAAGTTTATAACCGATGACCTCTCCAGTTTAAGCGCCCACATTGATGAAATGCAGCAAATGCAGGCCCTGGGATTGTCTATTATTAAAGCACAGGAAGAAGAACGCAAACGTGTAGCCAGGGAAATACACGACGGCCCGGCGCAAAGTATGGCTAACATTGTCATGAGAGCAGAATTTTGTTTAAAATTACTGGAGAAGGACCCGTCAAAGGTACAGGATGAATTATACAATTTAATGGATCTGGTACGTCAAAGTCTTAAAGACGTTCGCAAGATAATATTTGACCTTCGTCCCATGGTACTGGATGACCTGGGGCTGGTTCCAGCTTTAAAAAGATATATAGAGCATTATGCCAAAGAATACGGCATCTTTGTGGAAACTTCAGTTCTCGGCAGGGAACGCCGCCTAGACAGTTCACTGGAAGTAGCCTTATTTAGAGTGGTTCAGGAGTCTCTGACCAACATAAAAAAACATGCCAGTGCAGATCAAGTGGTTATTAAGATAGAATTTTTAAGGGATAAAGTAAATGTGCTCATTAGAGATAACGGCTGTGGTTTTGACAAGGATAAGGTATTATCAGAAAAACAGTACGAGGGATTTGGTCTGCTGGGTATGAAAGAAAGAATACAACTGCTAAAAGGAAATTTAAGTATTAAGACGGCCCCGGGAAAAGGTACCGAGATAAATTTAAGCGTACCGACCCCGGAGTAAGGTAATACAATCTTGGAGGGAATATAATGACAGATAACGAGATCAAAGTACTTATAGCAGATGACCACGCTTTAATGAGAGAAGGGCTAATTAAAATACTTTCAATGGAACCTAACATCACAGTGGTGGGAGAGGCTGAAGACGGCCAGCAGGCTGTTGAACTGGCCCGCACCAGTGATGTAAACATAATATTAATGGATATCAATATGCCCAACGTTAACGGCATAGAAGCTACAAAGATAATAAAAAATGAAAAGCCGGAAGTTGGAGTCATTGCTCTTACCATTCATGACCAGGAAGATTATTTATTTGAAATGATCCGCTGTGGAATATCAGGCTACGTGCTTAAAGATGTCAGTGCAGATGAATTAATAAATACCATCCGGGGAGTAGCAGCCGGCCAATCCTTTGTCCCCCCCTCCCTATTGGCCAAGGTATTTAAAGAATTTAACCGGTTGGCAGAACAGAGAGAACAGCCCCACCGCCAGTACGGTCTTACCAGCAGGGAACTGGAGGTATTAACGGAAATTGCCCGGGGGCTTTCCAATAAAGAAATAGCAAAAAAGCTGTTTATCAGTGAAAAAACTGTAAAAAATCACCTCACAAACATATTTCAAAAGCTGGAAGTACACGATCGTACCCAGGCTGCCCTGTTTGCCATAAAAAACAACTTGGTAGATATATAAGGTCCGTGTTATTAAATTAACGCGGACTTTTTATTTAGCCCATCAACTTTCATTATTTTCTGTTAATTTTGTGCTGTAAGTCCCATTTTATTTGGGACCACAACAAATTTGTTGATATGACGATTTGCCTTAAAATTTGTGGACTGTAGTTTCATGCATATTTTTGACAATATTATTAGCATATAATCAAGAAGGTGAAGCGGTTAAAAGCAAGGGGGTGAGGCCCTGGTTACATTAACAAACCGCCTCTGGCAGGATGAGAATGGACAAGCAACGGTGGAATATGCATTTATTTTAGCACTTATTTTTCTAGGCAGTGTAACTGTTTTAGGATATCTAGGGTTGAGCATTAAAGAGGTACTGTATCCAGACAAACAAGAACTTACTGAAATTCTTAATATGCAATAAAAATTATAGGAGGTCGGGTCTATGTTTAAAACTTTAAAGAGATTGTGGTCTGAAGAAGAAGGACAGGGTATGGCTGAATACGGCTTAATTTTAGCACTAGTTGCAGTACTGCTGGTTGGTGCACTAGTTGGACTTAAAGATGGTCTTGCCGGAATATTTGGAGATGTACAAAATACTCTAAACAACCCTGAAGGTGCTGGATCATCATCGTAACAACACAATATAGTAAGCGGCCCTACTCAAAATTTAGTAGGGCCTTTTATAAATCTAATTACCAGGGGATGGTGGTATATTGCTGGATTTTTTACTAGTTATCGTTCTGGCAATCTGCCTCTACACAGATATTTTATATAAAAAAATATACAATATAATTCTACTACCTGCAGCAGCAACAGCATTAAGCTTTAACTGTTACATATACGGTTTAGAAGGTGGAATAACCAGCCTTAAAGGACTTTTAATAGGCACTGCCTTACTTTTAATCCCTTTTATGTTTGGCGGTATTGGTGCCGGGGATGTAAAACTGCTTGGAGTTATTGGTGCTTTTAAAGGTCCAGAGTTTGTTTGGATGACGTTTATAGCAGCTGCAGTTATCGGCGGGATAATTGCACTGCTGGTTATGATTAAAAGCGGCCAGCTGAAACTGCGGCTTAAGGCTGTATGGTTTACTTTTCTTTCCCTGTTCGGAATTATGCCTAAAGTTAATTTGTTTAGCACGATACAAAGTAAAGGTAGTTATCAAACCTTTCCCTACGGCATTGCAATTACTGCCGGAACAGCAGCAGCTTATATACTGAGGTGAAAACAATATGATATGGCTGCACAACCTGCGTAAAAATCAAAAAGGACAATCTATGGTGGAATTTGCATTACTTTTGCCATTAATTATAATATTGCTTTTTGGTATTCTTGAGTTTGGACGTGTTTTTCACTCTTACCTTGTAATAACCAGTGCCGCGCGGGAAGGGGCCAGGATAGGTGCAGTGGGCAGGCCGGACAGTGAAATAATAGCCCGCATTCGTGAAGCTGCTCCTCTCCCCGATGCAGACAGTAAACTAAAAATAACCCGGCTGGAGCCCAACCAGGATGCCCGTACTCCCGGCCTGCCGCTGACAGTGGAAGTTACCTATGATGTTGACTTAATTACTCCCCTATTCTCGGACATTCTGCCAAATCCTATCACCCTCCGGGCTGAATCTACTATGAGATTGGAATGATGATTAATGAAAATACTTAAGTTTACTCAAAAAATTAAAGAAGAAGATGGAGCAGTCATTGTTCTAGTAGCGGCAGCCATGGCGGTACTCATGGGTATGACTGCCCTGGTGGTAGATGTGGGTAATCTTGTGCTGGTAAAAAACAAGCTGTCCAATGCCTGTGATGCTGCCGCCCTGGCAGGGGCAAGGGAATTACCTGCCACCTCTGATGCGGAAGCTAAAGCACTGGAATACCTGCAGTACAATGGAGTTGCACCGGAAGAAGCCACCATTACCATCAGCGATGACAATACTAAAATAACAGTACAAGCATCTCGCCAGGTTAACTATACCTTTGCCCGAATACTCGGTATCAACAGCAGTACCACCAGCGCCCGGGCTGCAGCAGTTTTTGGCAGTATCAGCAGCATTTCCGGAGTTGTACCCTTCGGTATACCTGACCAGCACCTAGTATTCGGGCAAGAGTATCAATTAAAAGCAGGCACCCATGACGATTACGGCCCCGGCAATTACGGCGCCCTTGCCCTGGAAATGCCGGGAGCTAGTAGTTACAAGAATAATCTTATGTATGGTTATGATGGAAAAATTGCTGTAGGAGATTGGATAGCTACAGAACCGGGCAACATGACCGGCCCTACCCGGGATGGCATTGAATACCGGATAAACCAATGCACACATATACCCAGCTGCAGCGTTGAATATTATCACCCGGACTGCCCAAAGATAATGATTGTTCCCATATACGACCCCACTTCCCTCAACGGCCGCGATGAAGTAAAAATAGTTGGTTTCGGGTCATTTTTAATAAAGGATGTCTGGGGCGGGGGCAAATATGTATCGGGTTACTTTCTAGAAATGGTGCCTCCTGAAGGATTGGACTATACCGTTGATCCCAACCAGGCAGATTACGGGCTGCATGCCGCCCGGTTAGTTGACTAATTAAATTATACCAGTAAAGGAGACATTGTTATGAGAAACAAACTTATTCTTTTACTTGCCCTGGTTTTTGCCTTATTTACTTCCTTTGGTGCCTACAAGTACTTGGAAAATTTAAAAGATACCTACAGGACTTCAGGCAATTTTTCACAAGTGGCAGTGGCTAAAACTAAAATACCTGCCAAAACCCCAATAACAGAGCAGATGCTGGAGTTCAAAGAAATGCCGGTGGAATACATTATGCCCGGTGCCATAGTAGATGCCAAAGACGCGGTGGGTAAACTTGCCCGCGGCGATATCTACCCGGGAGAGCAGGTGCTGAGTCAAAAATTAATTGGTAAAAATGATCCTGCAGGCGGACTTTCTTTTAAAGTTGAAACAGGCAAACGGGCTGTAACCATTCCGGTGGACAATGTCAGTGCCCTGCACGGTCTTTTAGGCATAGGGGATCATGTTGATGTACTAGTTACCTTCGACCTACCAAATGAGCAGAATTCAACAGCCACAAGTACCATCATTCAAAATGTACCGGTGCTGGCAGTTAATAAACACCTGCAGGGTACCAGCGGTGTTAAGGAAGATCCTTCCACAGTTACATTAATGGTTACCCCTAACCAGGCCCAGCAGATTGCCCTGGCAATACAGCAGGGAAGCGTACAGCTGGCACTGCGTACACCAAAAGATAATAACAAAGCAGCATTACCCATGAGTAAAGTTGAGCATTTAAAGAGGTAAATAAATTCTACTGAAACGGAGGGGTTAAATATGACACCCATTAGAGTGCTGATAGCCGATGATATAACAAATACCAGGGATGATATCAAGCGCCTGCTTTACTTTGAAGATGATATTGAAGTTGTGGGTGAAGCATCAGATGGTAATGAAGCAGTTACCCTGGCCGGGGAACTAAAACCCGATGTGATTCTAATGGATATTAATATGCCGCAGCTGGACGGCATTGGAGCCACAGAACAAATTACTATGGAAACCCCTGAATGCGCCATTATAATTGTTTCAATTCAGGGTGAAAGCGAGTACCTGCGAAAAGCCATGACCGCCGGGGCCAGGGAATATCTTGTAAAACCCTTTTCCGCCAGCGAACTGGCAGATACTATCCGCAGGGTTAATGAACTGCATAAAAAGCGGAACATTCACCTGCTGAATACCAAGCAGCAGGAAACAAGTTCTCAAGTTCGCTCCCAGCGGGGAAAAATAATTACCTTTTTCTGCACCAAGGGCGGTGTGGGAAAAACCATGCTGGCCACCAACATGGCAGTATCCCTGGCCCAGGACGCACGGAAAAAAGTTGTCCTCCTGGACCTGGATCTTACAGCGGGTGATGCCGCAGTGATGCTGAATATCAGTGTAAAAGGAACAATCGCTGACCTGGTGCAGGAAGATGACAGCTTCGACTTTTCTTTAATTGATACTTACTTGGTTCCCCATCTTTCTGGTATGCGCATCCTCCCCGCTCCTTCCAGCCCGGAACAGGCGGAACTGGTGCACCCTCAGCACATTCAGCAGATACTCAATATATTAAAAAGCAATTTTGACTATATTATCATTGATACCGCACCAATATACAGCGACATCAACCTGGAGGTGTTGGAAGCCAGCGACCAGGTACTTTTAGTTTTAAACCAGGATTTAACTACCCTGAAGCATGTAAAAACAGCCCAGGAAATATTAAGCACCTTAAATTACTCCGCAAAAATACGGGTTATTTTAAACCAGCACAGCCAGGAAGGTATTAAAATTAAAGATTTAGAGAAAACCCTTAACACAACTTTAACTGCCATCATTCCTGAAGACCAAAAAACTGTACGGAACTCAATTAATAAAGGCTTACCCTTTGTAATGAGCCAAAGCAGCACCAAGGTATCAGCGAGAGTGAAAGAACTGATCGGCCTGCTGAATCTTGCCAAGCCAGCAGATTTAAAAGAAAAGAATCCTCCTCAAAAATCTATTGTCAGCAGGATATTCAGTTTTTAGTAAATATAAAACAAATCATCATTTGGAGTGATGCTTATGTCACTGCTGGAAAAACTGGAAAGCAGGAAAGCTGCCCGCAGCGGGAGTGAAAAAGAAAAAAGGCAGGCTTCTTCCTCTCCCAACCGTGATCCTTATGCTGATTTAAAAGCCAGCCTGCATAAAAAAGTCATTTCTGAAATGAAAGAAGTTTCCAGCGAAGATAAAGAAAACAATGAATTATTGGCTAAACAAATTGAACAGCTGGTAGAAAAATTTATTGCTGAGGATGAAGAGAGTTCACATCTTCCCCGCCTTGATAGAATGCGCATTGCCGGGGAAATAGTTGACGAAATAATTGGTTATGGACCCATTACCCCGCTCCTAAATGATTCAGAAATAAGTGAAGTGATGGTAAACGGTCCTAACCAGGTTTTTGTAGAAAAAAAAGGAAAATTAATAAAAACTGACGTTTATTTTCGTGATGATGACCATGTACTGCAGATTATAGAGCGTATTGTTGCTCCCATTGGCCGGAGAATAGATGAAAGTATGCCCATGGTGGATGCCAGACTGCCGGATGGCTCAAGGGTAAATGCCATTATCCCACCATTAGCATTAAACGGGCCCACTATTACTATCCGGAAATTTTCCCAGGACCCCTTCAGCGTTGATGACCTAATTAATTTCGGGACAATGACTAAGGAAATGGCTCAATTCTTAGAAGCCTGTGTAAAAGCCAGGCTAAACATTGTTGTTTCCGGGGGTACCGGCAGCGGTAAAACCACCACGCTTAACGTCTTATCATCGTTTATTCCCAGCAGCGAAAGAATTATTACCATTGAAGATGCTGCAGAACTGCAGCTGCGCCAACCCCATGTCGTTACCCTGGAAAGCCGTCCTCCCAACATTGAGGGTAAAGGCGCTATCACCATCAGGGATTTAGTTCGCAACTCACTGCGGATGCGCCCGGACCGGATTGTTGTGGGCGAGGTGCGCAGCGGAGAAGCACTTGATATGCTGCAGGCCATGAACACCGGCCATGACGGATCACTAACTACCGGTCACGCCAATTCCCCCCGGGACATGCTGTCCCGCCTGGAAACAATGGTGATGATGGCCGGTATGGAACTGCCAGTGCGGGCCATTCGAGAGCAGATTGCCTCGGCCATTGATTTAATTATCCAGCAGACAAGACTGCGGGATGGTTCCCGGCGTATTACCCATCTCACTGAAGTGCAGGGCATGGAAGGAGATGTCATTGTGCTCCAGGATTTATACGTCTTCAGGCAGACCGGCGTCGACCAGGACGGAACCGTTAAAGGTTATTTCCAGTCCACAGGCATAAGACCCAAATTCATAGACCGGCTGGAAGCCAGCGGTATAAAATTACCCCCGGAATTATTCGAGCCGTCAATTTTTTAGGAGGTGGCGGCATGGATTCTAAAATAATTGCTATCTTAACTTTTATCTCCCTTGTACTGCTGGTGCTTGGAATACAGCAGCTGAAAGCTGCTGATTCCAAACTGGTGGCCAACCGGGTAAAAAGACTTACTGCCAAGGAAGTCAAAAAGAAACTGGCCCAAAAGAAGTCCCAAGAACACAAAGAATGGTGGCGCAGTTTTTTAACTTCAGCCAGCCAGCTGTCCATCGCCAGGCGCCTGGGGAAGTTAGTGGATAAAAAATTAGAGGAAGCAGATGTATTATTAAGCGGCCAGGAGTTTGTAATAATTGTATTTTTATCTTTCGTGGGTACAATGCTCACAGTTACTACCATCACCTTGAATGCAACCACCGGTATACTTTTTGGAATACTGGCAGCTTTAATACCTTTCTTTTTGCTCAGCCGGGCCAGGGCCAAAAGATTAAACAATTTCAACTCTCAAATCAGTGATGCTCTAACCATTATGTCCAACTCCCTGCGCTCGGGTTTTAGCTTTCTGCAGAGCATGGATATGGTACGCAAGGAACTGCCCGACCCAATACGCAAAGAGTTCAGCCGAACATTTAAAGAAATTAATCTCGGTACATCCACGGAAGAAGCACTGCAGAATATGGCCAGGCGAGTACAAAGTGAAGATTTAGAGCTGGTGATAACTGCAGTTTTAATCCAGCGGCAGGTAGGCGGCAACCTGGCAGAAGTTTTGGACAATATTGGTGAAACTATTAGAGAACGAATTCGCATTCAACGAGAGGTTAAAACCCTTACCGCCCAAGGACGAATATCGGGTTTAATCATAGGGTTACTGCCGGTCATACTGGCCGTCTTTATGCTGGTGGTAAATCCTTCATATATTAAGGAGCTTTTTAATAACAGAATTGGCATGTTAATGCTGATAACAGCCGTTATTGGCGAATTAATTGGTCTCCTGTTAATCAAAAAAATTGTAAACATTAGGGTTTAGGGGGTGTTACCTTGGAATTTTACCTAACTATTACCGGGGTATTTGGCTTTGTCTTTGTAATCGTACAGCTTTTATTTCAGCTGGTTTTAAGTGAACGAATAAAAATGAACCAGCGCATGAAAAATGTGGTGGGCAGCAGCACCCCCTCCCCGAAACCTATCCGTCAACAAGAACTCTCTGCTCCCTTTTATGAAAGGTTTTTCAAACCAGCATTGGCCGCACTGGCCAGAATATTATCCAAGTACCTGCCTGTGGCCAACGAGGCATCAATAGCTAAAAAACTCATTGAAGCAGGTAGCCCGGGAAATATTGCTCCACGGGAACTGGTGGTTATAAAATACCTTCTTGCTGGTGGAACAGCTGTTCTTCTTTGGTTTTTTGCGCAGTCATTTAATAAAAATTTAGCCCAGGGACTGATAATGGCCCTGGTGGGAATACCAATTGGATGGCTGATTCCGGATACTGTTATAAACTCTAGAATAAGAAAACGTAAGGAAGAAGTTGAAAAAACTTTACCAGATATTCTAGACCTGCTCACAGTAAGTGTTGAAGCGGGCCTTGGCTTTGATGGAGCACTAATGAAGGTGGTAGAAAAATCCAAGGGTGTGCTGGCCGATGAATTTGTACGTGTTTTACAGGAAGCAAAAATGGGTAAGCCCCGCCGGGAAGCACTGCGGGATATGGCAGATAGAATAGGCGTTAACGACTTTTATAACTTTGTTGGTTCCATTGTGTTGGCCGACCAGCTTGGCATAAGCATCGGAAATGTGCTGCGGCTGCAGTCAAACGAAATACGTCAAAAACGGCGCCAGCGCGCGGAAGAAAAAGCCATGAAGGCCCCGGTTAAAATGCTTATTCCCATGGTCTTGTTTATCTTTCCAGCAATTTTTGTCATCCTTTTGGGACCAGCACTGCTGCAAATTATGAGAGCATTCAGCGGCTAGAGGTGATAATATGACCGTCATAAATGTCACCCGGGGAGTGATTCTGGCTAAAAAAATTAATATGGCAGAAACCTTCAAAAGCAGGTTAAAAGGGTTAATTGGCACTTCATCCCTGCCTAAAGGACATGCATTACTAATTAAGCCCTGTGCTTCAGTACATACCTTTTTCATGCAGTATCCTATCGATGTGGTATTTTTAAATGAGGACAACAGGATTATAAGAGTAATCCACTCCCTCCCGCCCTACCGGCTGGGTCCAATAGTCCGTGGTGCCAAGAAAGTCTTGGAACTGCCTGCTGATATCTGCCGGCATACCGGTACTAGAACAGGTGATCTTTTAAGGTTTAAAAGCAGCTAAAAATTTATATGCGGGGTGGCTTGAAATGAAAAAAATAAAAATTAAATCCATATTCAGCGGCTTTTCTCTTACATTTCGCCTTACCATTGGATTTATCTTATTAATCACTTTTTTATTAACCGCTGTGGGAATATCAACCTATGTCCGGGATAAGCAGGCCTTTATGAAGGAAGCTGTAAACCGTGGGTGGACAACAGTGCACACTGTAAATATTATTGCAGCAGAATATTTAAGGGAAAATAATTATCAGGCCCTTAACCAAATGGTAGAAAAATTAGAACAGGATGCCTTTATTTACCAGGCCGAAGTTACAGATTCAAACGGAAAAATTGTTGCGCACCACGATAATAAAAAAATTGGGCAGATTATTAAAGGAGGGCCGCTAAAGGAAGTAATTAAATCCGGAAAAGAAAAAATAACGCCCATTACCAATGAACAGGAAAAAATACTTGGACTAACATTTACCTCACCTATTACTGATATATCAGGCAATAAACTGGGTTATTTTAATTTAACTATAGATTCCAGTTATATAGAAAGGCACCTGGCAAAAACCGTTCAAAATATACTATTAAATTTTGTAGTGGCATCATTGGCAGCACTTTTCTTTACCCGGTTAATTATTTTAAGAAATGTTCACCGGCCGGTACAGACACTGCTTAATGTTACTGAAAAAATTTCTACCGGTGATTTTTCTCACCAGCTGCCGGTTACTACCAGGGATGAATTAGGTCGACTTGCCCAAGGTTTTAATACCATGACCGGTCACCTGGGAGTGCTCTTTGAATCCATTAGAAGCACTGTTAATGAAATGAACCGTACATCTACGATAATAGCCAAACGTTCTGAACTTTCCCAGCAGTACAATGAAAAGGAAATAAATTCACACCAGCTTCAGGAAATGATGAAACAAATCAACAGCGGTGCAAAAAGGCTGTCCCGGCTAACTGACAAATTAAATTCACTGGTACTGCAGTTTAAAACTGAACGTTAAAAGATCGGTGCACCATATTATCGGTGCACCGGTCTTTTTTAACATTTGTCTTTATATTTTCCGCAGAATTTTTTCAAGAGCTTCATAATGCACCTATAAGTATGATAGCAGTCTTTGTCATAATAATGATCATAACCATATCCGTCATCATAACCGTACTTGCACTTCTCATACATGTATTTAAATTTCTTGTACTTCTCCTTGTAGTACTCTCGACATTTGTCAGCATCTTTACCATCGCACTGGTTGTATTTCTCTTTGCAGTATTTCATCATTTTTTTGCAGTAAGCCCTATCAAATTTTTTCTTACCAATTTTTTTGTCGAATTTGTCAGCAAAGTTATTATAATTATTGTTTTTCTTATAACATTCATCATCTTTAAAATACTTCTTTGAAGCCATAAGCGTATCCTCCTTTATTTTCTTCAACCAATTAAGGTCTTTTTCATCAAGCAATTTCTTCAGCCGTTTAAGATCATGTTCAAAAAACACCTTAATTCCTCCATTCCATTTTTTAACATATTATTATTACTATAATAAATTTGTTACTTTTTTCTAATTTTTTACATTATTATTTTTTAAAAACAAAAAAGGAATTAGTCTTAGACTGGAGTAATTTTCTAGTAAATACATTCCGAGGGATGGCCTACAGCATGGGTAGAGCTATTTTCCAACAGCAAAAAAACGATCTTTTTGCAGTAAATATATCTTCACCGGGAGGTGTATTAACTGCCGACCAATTGGCAGGACTGGCTAAAACTGCCCAGGAATTAGGTGTTGGAGCTATAAAATGCGGTACAAGACAAACACTAGTAAAGTTATTGCTGAAAATGTTGCCAGGGAAAAGGTTTTTGCAGTATTGGAGTTTGTTCTTGAAAAGTACCGCCAGCTGGGTGAACCTCATGAGCGGTTATGTAAAACTATTGATCGGGTAGGATTAGAACAATTTATTCCTCCGGAAGATTTATATGCCAGTGATGCAGCTGCAGCCGTTGATGGAGATTTTGCCAATTTCCTGTTTCAAGATTAGTAAGGAGGTAACATATGATTAACGAAGGTAATCCATATTGACCAAATTAAATCAATTCTGTAACGAGTGTGACTCAAAAGATACTCCTGATTGTAAAGAAGCCAGCTGTCTGGTTGGTTACGGCAAAAAAGTAATTCGCTTTGCTCTCCAAAAAGGTGTAATGGATATTCCCGGTGCACATAATCTAATACCTAAGAACGATTTTAAACCCTATTACCCGGAAGCATTAGGCGGGGCTCTGGCTGAAACCTGCAACCAACGCCGGGAGTGCCGCGATAATCACAGCCAGGATTGTGTGATCTCACTGGTAAGAAACGCCCTAGAAAGCGCTGTACTTCAGGAACCAATAGATTATCCCGGCAGCGTTTTTATGTACCTAGCTAAAATTAAAGAGCAAAATTCAGAGCTTGCTGAAGCCCTGGCAAAAGCATTAAAATCCTGAGTAAAAGGTTCACACTTTTACGAAAGAAGGTTTTGCTGTGGTCTACTACAATGTCCCCAGCAGTATTCAACATGAAATACTTACTTTTTCTGAACACTGTTTAGGAATAAGTTTAACAATAAAAGCTAACATTTTATTTCCAAACAGTGTTTATATTACAGACACAAGATTTGACGGGGACCATCCAGAGAAATTTATTCTAATTTTTGATGTTAAAGAGAACTATTTCGGAATCACAGCAGGACACATAAGGTATTTTCAAATACCGCTTCATTTACGTCACCGGGGACTGGCCAAAAAAATTTACTACGAGCTGGAGAAACAGTTTAAAATTATGGGATGTGAGATAATACTTGTAGAAGCAACTATTGATTGCTGCAACCAATCGCATACTACTGTCAGCTTTTGGAAAAACTTAAATTTTAAAAAATTATATTCATACTTACCTGAAGATGATACATGTCCCATGTACAAATATATTTAAAGCACCAGTTTTTACCCTGGTGCTTTATTTTTTTACTTTTTATTCCCTGTTTAGTTTTACTCTTTATATCAAAAAATATTTTAAAAAGGAGTTGATAAAATGTTTCACCGACGGGAAGAAGATTACCCACTGGAAGGAACTACCTGGGTCTACCCTAGGACAGGGTTCTGGATTTCTCACACCTTAGGTGTTTTAGCAGTGGGATATATGGGTTATATCATCGGGCGCAATGCAAGGGATTAAATTAAAAATTAGGCGCGTGTTCTGGGGCTGCACGCGCCCCTTTTTATCTTAATCCTGCCATTTCTACTATTTGTGGAACAACACTTTCCCAATTTATAGCCATTATGTGTACCCCTGCTACCCCTTCTATAGTTTTTATGTGCTGTATTTGTTCTACTGCAATTTTTATGCCTTCTGCCTTTTGATCTCCTGCTTTTTCCATCCGTTCTATTAACTGATCGGGAACAATCATTCCCGCCACCCTTTTTTGTATAAACCTAGCTGCACGGGCAGATTTTAAAGGTGTAACACCGGCTATAATATACACTTTTTTATGCAGACCCCGCCTGCGTACCATTTCCATGAACTTTTCAAATCTATTAATGTCAAATATACTTTGAGTTTGAATAAAATCGGCTCCAGCGTTTATTTTTTTCTCCAAACGCAAAACTCTAAATTCGAACGGGTCTGCAAATGGATTGGCCACCGCACCTATAAAATACCTGGGGTGATGTTCCTTGATTTCTTCCCCACAGAGAAATTTTCTATCATCACGCATTCCCCGGACCATATCAATTAATTGAATAGAATCTATGTCATAAACATTTTTTGCCTGGGGATGATTGCCAAATTTTTGATGGTCCCCAGATAAACACAATAAGTTGCGGATACCTAAACTGTAGGCTCCAAGCAGGTCACTCTGCATCGCAATGCGATTTCTATCCCGGCAGGTCATTTGTACAACTGGTTCAACACCATTTTGGGCTAAATGAACACCGGCAGCAATACTGGATAAGCGAACCACTGCAGTTTGGTTATCTGTAATATTAACTGCGTCAACCCAACCTTTTAAAATTTTTGCATCTTGAACTAGTTTCTCTGGCGATGCATTTTTAGGAGGACCTATCTCAGCGGTTACTGCAAACTTTCCCTGGGATAATACCTTTTCTAAATTGCTGCCGCTTTTCATAATACTGCATCCTCTCTCTTTCTATTTCTAAGACCACCCGAACGTTCTTTAGACCAATCTTTGGCCGGGTGAAACTGAAGTATTAAATCCAACCGGTTCATTGCAGAGAGTTTTTCATATATTAAATGCCAAGCACAAGGAGTATCTGGGTTAATTTCACATTTTCCGTTTTGTGATCCCCCACAGGGACCGTTTAAAATGCTCTTGGCACAGCGGATTACCGGGCATATCCCACCTGTTAAATGCAGGATGCAGTCACCGCACAACCCGCATCTTTCCTCCCATATCCCTGCTTGTACAGTCCCACCTGCAAACACAGTATTTAATGCCGGCAGTACCCATTTATCCCGGTAGTGTTCAGCTAAAAACTGTACACCAACACCACATCCCAGGGATACTACAGCATCAACTTCCTTTACTTTAGAAGAAATACTTTCCACAAATTCCGGTTCACACTGTCTTGTGATGGTAGTTACTGCAGTTACCAGTTCTCTACCTTCCATTTTGCGCAGTATTCGCAGTGACGCTGCCAGCATTTCTGCTTCTGTTTCACCACCTGCCATACAGACACTGGTACAGCCCCCACAACCTACCACCAGTATTTTAGTACAATCCTTTATGTATCCGGCCACTTCTTTTATTGGTTTAGGTTCGGCAACTATCAATTTAAACTCACCTACCTCGTAAGGGGCTTGGCCCCAGCTTCTTTATTTTTTCAGTAAACTCGTTAGCAATCTGAGCAAAACGACCACCCTGTGCCCCGCTTAAATTGTACATGGCAAGTCTTTCCGGGTCTATTCCAAGCTCACCTAGAATTTTTTGAACATAGTTCACCCGTTGGCGAGCTCTAATGTTACCCTTTAAAAAGTGGCAGTCACCTTCCAGGCACCCAGCAACGTAAACACCATCAGCACCTTCTTCAAAAGTTTTTAAAATGACCACTGGATCAATCCGGCCTGAACAGGGTATTTCAACCAGCCTTACTTCGGGGGCATACTGCACCCGCAGTGAGCCCGCCACATCTGCTGCAGCGTAAGCACAGTAATAACAGCAGAAGGCAACAATCTTAGGTTTAAAGTCACTCACTACGAGCCACCTCCATATTAAACATAGCTCGAACTTTTTCAATTAACTGCTCACTGCGGTAATGTTCTAAAGTTATTGCTTTATTGGGGCAGGCCCCGGCACAAGTACCGCAGCCTTGACATTGGACAGGGCTAATCTCTGCCACATTTTTTGATCCGATATAAGGTACACCGTAGGGACATAAACGCACACAGGTAACACATGCAGCACATTTTTCTTGATTTACTTTAGCCACTGGCCCACCAGCCAGCAGGTGGGATTTGGATAAAACACCTGCTGCCCTGGCTGCTGCTCCTTTAGCCTGAGCTATAACCTCATTAATATTTTGCGGTGAGTGAGCTGAACCACATATAAATACACCAGGAGTTGGCACATCCAGCGGTGCCAATTTAGCGTGGGTTTCCACCAGGAAACCATCCTCATTAACCGGTATTTTCAGTAAACCTGCCAATTTATCCAGCCCCTCTGCAGGCACTGCAGGACTGGCCAGAACCACCAGGTCTGCAGTTAACTCTAGGTTAGACCGGGAGGAGGGATCTTTAACTTTTATATTTATGCCATTATAGCCGCCCTGCAGATCAGGAGGGCTGTCAGGCTGATAATTTACAAAAATTACTCCTTTCTCCCTGGCCCGGCGGTATTCACTTTCCATAAAGCCATAAGTACGCATATCCCGGTATAAAACGTAAATATTCACATCCTCATTTAATTCTTTTAATGCTAATGCCTGGCGCACAGTCTGACCACAGCAGGTACGGCTGCAGTATTCCCTTCCTTCCTGCCTTGATCCGGCACATTGAATAAATACCACTGTTTTCACTAACGAATTATTACCGCTGGAAAGAAACTCTTCCATTTCCAGCCTGGTAATTACCCGCTTGTCCTCCCCATACATATATTCTTTTATATTGCCCTCACGGCATCCAGCAGCAATGACAACCACTCCGTGCTTTAGTTCAATGGTAGTTTTTTCTACCTTAATTTTAGACTGGAAATCCCCAATACGCCCGCTTACATTTATTAATTCAGCATTCTTGTAAACCCTTATATTGGGGTGACTCTTTACAGCATGTATTTTCTTTTCAATTAATTCCCTGGGTTTTATGCCGTCCTGGGGAAGGTATAACTGATTCAGCATGCCACCCAGGGATTCCTGTCTTTCAATTAAATAAACCTGATAATCCTGCTCAGCCAATGACAGGGCTGCAGTTATACCTGCTATACCTCCACCTACCACCAAAGCTTTTTGCACCACCTGCACAGGCTTCAAATAAAGCGGCCTATGGTGGCGCACTTTCCCCACTGCCATTGCAACCAGGTCCTTAGCCTTGGCAGTAGCTTCTTCGGGGTAGTCGCGGTGTACCCAGGAACACTGGTCTCTAATATTAGCCATTTCCAAATAATACTGGTTTAGTCCTGCCTCTCTCAGGGCATTACGGAAAAGCGGCAGGTGGGTGCGAATTGAACAGGCAGCCACCACTATCCTATTTAAATGGAATTCATGAATAATTTCTTTTAGTTTTTGCAGGGACTCCTGGGAACAGCTGTAAGTAAATTTCCATGCCCCTGCTACCCCGGGGAGCCCTGAAGCATATTTTACAACTTCAGAAACATCTACTACACCGGCAATATTACTGCCACAACAGCACACAAAAACTCCCACCCGGGCCTGTTCACTGCTTAAAATTTTTTCCTCAGGATATTTAATTTCCCGGCTTGACACACCCCTGGCAGCAGACAGCAGTTCTGCAGCTGCTGCCGCTGCCGCGCTCCCGCTTACAACTGTTTCTGGTATATCCCGGGGACCAATAAAACCTCCAGCAGCAAATACACCGGCGCGGGTGGTTTCAACCGGGTTAGAGTAACTTGTTTTGGCAAACCCAAACTGGTTTAACTCAATCCCTGCGGCCTTGGCCAGTTCACCGGCAGATTTTGGCGGCTGTACCCCTGCACCAAGCACCACCATATCGAATTCTTCAGTTAATACCTGTCCCTTATCACAATAGCTTAAACTTAAATTACCAGTAATGGGGTCTTCTTTAACTGAAGAAATTAATGATCGTTGAAGTTTTATCCCCTGGCCTACCGCACGATTAACATAACGGTCAAAATTTTTACCAAAGGCCCGCATATCTAAATAAAAAATAACTATTTCCGTTTCAGGCTTGTGTTCCTTAATTATGATTGCTTCTTTTACTGATGCCATGCAGCATACAGCAGAACAGTATTCATTACCATACCCTTTCCTGCAGTCACGAGAACCCACGCATTGTATAAATGCTACCTGCTTAGGAACTGCCCCGTCAGATGGACGGTATATATGTCCACCAGTAGGACCGGTTGATGACAGCATTCTTTCAAACTGGATATTGCTCACTACATTTGAGTAATATCCCAAACCATATTCCCCTAATTGCTGGGCATTAAAAGACTCAAATCCAGGAGCTAAAATTACAGCCCCAATATTTATGTTTAAAATCTCCGACTGCTGCTGGTGATCTATCGCCCCTGCAGAGCAGACTCTTGTACATTTCATACATCTAATACAGTTTTCTATATCAATGGCGTATTTATTTGGAACAGCCTGGGGAAATTGCTTATAAACAGCTTTACGTTTAGATAGCTCACCGTTAAATTCATCTTTTACTTCTATGGGACAGGTATCAGCACAGAGTCCACACCCCGTACAGCGGGCTTCATCCACATACCTGGGCTGCCGTTCTACCACAGCAGTAAAGTTACCTGCTTCCCCCTCCAGTTGGGTTAGTTTAGCCCTGGTCAGCAGGTTTATGTTACTTTCATTCAAACTGCCGGTCATCCTAGGACCCAGTAAGCACATTGAGCACTCATTAGTGGGAAAAGTTTTATCTAAACGAGCCATTCGTCCCCCTAGGGAATCATCACTTGTTATCAAATAAACAAAAAACCCGCTCTCAGCAAGGTCTGATGCGGCCTGCATGCCTGCAATCCCACCACCGACCACCAAAACAGTTCCTTCAGGTAAAATTTTTTTGTTTATATGTAACCTTTTCACAACAACCAACCTTTCAAAAAGGCGTTATCTACAGCAGGTTATATTTTTCCAGCATAGGTACCGGATTAACAATATGTTTTTTAAACCATTTTCTTGCTTCAGGCATTCCTAAAGCTACACCAACCAGTTCAGTAATATAAAACACTGGCATTTGATTCTCATTTTCTTTCTGCCTAGAATCAAGATTAGCTTGACAAAGCGGGCATGCAGTGACAATTGCCTCAGCACCGCCCCTTTTAGCCGCAGACACTATGTCAGCAGTTAATTTTTGAACCACCCCGGATTCGGCTAGAGTAAAACTACCTCCACAGCAGTCTACTTTGGCAGACCAACGAACAGTTTCTGCTCCCAGTGCCTGCGCCAGTCTATCTATTGAATTCGGCTGCTCAGCATTATCAAAAGCCACAACATCAGCCGGTCTTAACATTAAACAGCCATAATAAGCAGCCAGTTTTATTTTATTTAACGGCTTAATAAGCTTTCGGGGCAGCAGTTCTAACACCTGATCCTGCAGTAAAACTTCCATGATATGTTTGGTCTTCAATGTGCCGTGATAACCACGCCCCATTATTTTGGCAAGATCTTCATTTGCCCTTTGCCCCACTGGCGTTTTATTTATAACTTCATTGTGAGCAACCCTCTGCCAATGATAACAGGCCGCACAGGGCACCACCATATCCAATCCCATTGCTTCAGCCAGTATCAGGTTTCTTAAAGGCAGTGCAACAGCCAGGTATGCACTGGCAGAATGTGCTGAAGTAGCACCACAGCAGTTCCAATCAGGGATTTCTATAAGCTGAATATCTAATTTAGAACATATTGCTTCGGTTGAAAGATTGTATTCTGATGCTGTAGAACACAATGAGCACCCGGGATAATAGCTGTACTTCATTATTTAATCTCCTTCCTGCATTTCATACCCAGCCGGGCAGAAGCAAATATTTTTCTTATATGCTGGTAATTCTTAATTCTCCCGGGTACAAGTTTAATTTTTCTTTTTCCTAACATCTTTAATCCTAGTTTAAAATCCTTTGTATAAGTTTTTGTTTTAATTTTATAAGTCCCAATCCACCCGGCTTCGTACACCCGGCCTAATTTTTCAACTGAACGCAAAAAAGTTTGATACATAATAGGTATGTTAGGCATTGCCGGGGTAACCCCTAATTCCAAAGCTTTGGACTTAAGCCAGTCCATCACAAGAGAAGCATCTATATCATTTGGACAGCGCTGTTTACACGTTTTACAAAATGCACATAACCATATAGTTTTACAATTTAAAAGCCTGTCCAGCTGGTTTAGATTTACCAATCTAATCACTTCATGGGTTTTCAAGTCTGATGCAAAAGATATTGGGCACCCACCACTGCACTTCATACAGCTAAAACAGGTATTCGTTTTTTGACCAGTCTCTTTGGCCAAATCTTCTGCTAAGCTAACCTGCTCCACTAAGAATACCCCCGTACTTCTTTAACTAGAACTAGTTAATATATTATAACAAAATAAAAAGCCGGTGTGCAGTCCGGCTAAAACATTAAGAATTTCTTTCGTAAAATTTTGTATTCAATAATATACCCAACTCCAAACAACAGCACCATCAGTACCCCGGTTATTTTCATTAAATTAATTTTAACAGTTAATTCAGATATTTTTTCGTCTCTAGCTTTAATTTTTTGTTCAATAACTTGTTTTTCCCGGGTCACTTTTTCCTGCAGCTGCTTTACTTCCAGCTTCTCTTTTTCCAACCGGTGCATTCCTCGCAGTGCTTCAGCATATGCCTTACTTAAATCTTCTACCCGCAGAGTAAGAAGGTAGCTATCACTGCGATCGGACCTAGATTTTACTGCATTATACAAAACTAAACCTTCTGCCTGGTTCATTTTTAATCCGGTTAAATATGCAATGGTGGGGGCGATATCTGTTAAACTTACCGGCGGCAGCTGTGTTCCCACTTTTAACCGTGGGCCTTTCATAACCAGCGGCGGACTGCCGCAGGTTCCAGTGACAATAATAATACTTTCTTCATACAATCCATTTTTATGCAGGTAATGCAGAAGTCTGCCGACTTGGTTATCAGTTTCTGTTAGCTGCTTACGGTACTCGACACTTTCTGCTCCATGCTTATCTAAAACATCTCTCAGTTGAGAAAGAATGAGAACATTAAAATAAGCACTGCTCTCCTTTAGTTCATTTACAGCATTTTGAACTACTAAACTGTCCTTACCGTTAAACGGTCCTTTACAAACGTGGCTGACACCTTTTTTAACTGCAGCCATTTTTTCAGTTCCATCATAAATTGCAGTTTTTATTCCTTTGTCTTCCATTAATTTTAATACTGTTGGTATAGATAAGTTTTTTCCGTCACCCAAGCACTGGTGCTTAGACGGGGCAGCCCCGGTAAGAATGCTGGCAATACTGGATCCACTATCTTCAGGGTAAACGGTAATAACTTTACTTGTTTTAATACCAGCCGAGCCTAATCCCTTAATATTAGGTGCCATATATTTATTTAAAGCTTCAGCCTGTAATCCATCAATAATTACTAAAAAAGCAGCTGCAACATTTTCCTGGTCCTTATCTACAGGTTTGTTTTGATTTTGACCTGTTTCTTCTATTGTTCCTGCACATATATTGCCTGTTATAAGCAGTAAGAAAATTACTGTCATTATCAAGCATAATAAAGACTCTTTTAATATTCTCAATGAAACAACCCCCCACCACAAAGGTATCTGTAATATTAATATGGGGAGTTGTCCTTAATATGATATGTTTTTACCACATTTTTCCGACATAGTAGGAAGAGTAATATTACATTTCGGCTTTTGACAAAAAGTGATAATAATAATCAAAGGAAATATTTGCCTGTTGTAGAATTATTTGTATTAGGGGGGTGTTATTATGCATTTATCCTTAGAAGAATTACTAAGAACCTGCAAAAAATTACGTAAAATGCTTTTAGATATAAATAACCAGTTATCAAAAGACAACCCTTTTGATCGCTTGCTCCTCCTTGTCTGTATGGGTAAAGGGGGATTTTTAAGTTTAGAGACGCTGCCCAATCATTCTACTATGGGATTAATATGCAACAGCAGTGAGTTATTTAATCAGCTGTTTCCTTACCTGGACCAGCAGTTCTTATATCAATGCATGGACAGTTCCACCAAGGCAGAAATAATGCAGTGCGTAACTACTGTCCGTCAGAACAATATTGCAAAAATAACACGTGAAGAACATTATTATAAAGCACTGACCATTTTATACCAGGTACTCTTAGAAAGAGTTTCCCATAATGATGACTTATGGGATGAGTTTATATACCGGTTGATGAATAAATGGAACAAACTCAACAGGAAATTTATTCAAAATATTCACCGTTTACCGGCAAATAAATCTTAAAACATGTACCTTTATTCAGTTCACTTTCTACTTCTACGTAACCATGATGACGTTTAATGATCTCATAAGAAATAACTAACCCCAATCCAGTACCATCGCTTTTGGTGGTAAAAAACGGTGTGCCTAATTTATTAAGTTGATCTTTTGACATACCGGAACCATCATCACAAATTTGAATACATACATAATTACCATCAATATATTTTGTTTTTATACTTATACTGCCCTTACTTTTTCCCTGGATAGCTTCAATACTGTTATTAATTATATTTAAAAGCACCTGGGTAATTTGATTTTCATCTACCCATATCGAGGGTAAATTCTCCGTGTATTCTTTTAAGATAGTGATATTATGCTGCATGATTTTGCTGTTAACAATAGACAAATTTTTTTCAATTAATTTATTTATGTCACATTCTCTATATTCTGGATCTTTAGGTTTAGCTAATCCTAAAAAATCGCTGATAATTGCTTCAGTACGGTCCAGTTCCGAAATCATCATTTTAATTAATTTGGGATCTAAATTATTGCATCTTTCTGCAATTAATTGAGCAAATCCCCGGACTGCTGTGAGGGGGTTTCGAACTTCATGTGCCATTCCAGCTGCCAGCTGACCTACCACTGCTAACTTTTCTTGTTTAATCATTACCTCATGACGTTTTTTCAACTCAGTTATGTCTTGAAAAACACAAGTAACACCTAAAAAGCTGCCGTTATCATCTCTTAAAACTTCAACAGTATTTAATGTACAGAATTCTCTCCCATTTATGTTGTACCATACTTCTTCATCTTTAATAATTTTTTGCTTTTTTTCTACCACTTCACACAACAAACAATCCCTGTTGCTTTTATTTACCATTACATCATGATATGACTTCCCTATAACTTCTTCAGCCTTCAAGCCTGTAATTTTTTCTGCTGCTTGGTTAAATAATATAATTTCATTGCGATTATTTACAGCCACTACCCCGCTGTCCATGTCCCGTAAAACTATATCTGAGATTCTTTTTAGATCATAATAGTTCAACTCTGTGGTTATATCACACAATATACAAATAACACCGCTATATACGTCATGGCCCAACAGCGGGTAAACATCAATACGGCAGGTAATTTTTTTACCTTTATTATTAACCAAGCAAACTCTCTGATTGTGAACTTTTTTCCCTGTCTCCAGTACAAATCTCACTAAACTGGAACAAATAATGGAACCTTTATACGAAATAGTCTCTTCTACTTTTTCAACCGTTTTTCCAACCACTTTGGTATGCAAAACGCCAAGCAAATTTTGGCATTCTTTATTAATAAAAACCAACCTACCCTCTTGATTAAAAGCAATAACTCCTACCGGCAGGTTGTCCATAACATTAAATGTAAAGTGCTTGATATCACGCTGACGATTTTTTTCAACATTTAACTTATATATGTATACCACTGCCGCCAGTGTAAATAACAATAACAAATTCTGTACAAAAGTCGATTTTAAATACTGGAGATTTAAAAATAGGCCAGCCAACATAATAATTACGATACTCATTATAACTAAAACAAAATTTTTATCTTTGAAAAGCTTCAAATTTTCACCACCAAAATATTTCATTTTATTCTTTGAATTATTAATTCTATTGTCACTTCCCTATTCCTTCCTACAATTTAACAAAACCTTTTCCATTTTCGACATAAAGAACAGAATATATATACAAGCACTGCGCTGTTTTTTGAATTTATGGACTAGCGTTTTCTCCGGTATATACCTTGGCTGCGTCAAAACTTATACCTTATAATGCTGAAATAAAGGATTGTAGGCTGATTATATAGAAAAACAGAATTATATGTAACCACACAAAGGAGAAAATAAAATGAGCTTGAAGATAAATGAAGAAACACAGCGCATCCTTGTAGTCACCGCTGTTTCGACAGAGAGGGATACGGTGCTGCGCGGAATGCATAACAATTCAAGGTTTGACGTGTTAGTGGCAGGCGTTGGCCCGGCAGCAGCTGCAGTCTGCACTGCGAGGGCATTGGCTGATAACAAGTATGACTTGGTGGTGTGCGCTGGTATCGCTGGAGGCTTTCCTGGCAGAGCTGAGGTGGGCTCCCTGGTGGTAGCAAGTGAAATTGTTGCCGCCGACCTGGGAGTAGAAACCCCTGAAGGTTTCAGCAGTGTGGATGAATTAGGTTTTGGCTCCACTCGAATTCAAGTTGATGTTAATTTGGTGAACAGAGTGACTGGGGCTTTGCTTGCAGCCAAGCTGCCGGTCAGCACCGGCCCTGTGCTAACTGTATCTACGGCCACCGGCACTGCGGCCAGAGCCGCAGAACTGGCTGCACGGGTGCCGGGAGCTGCCGCCGAAGCTATGGAGGGTTATGGCGTGGCTCTGGCAGCTCACAATTGCGGTGTGCCAATACTGGAAATCAGGGCCATCTCAAACTTGGTCGGTCCACGTGACAAAAGTGCTTGGCGGATTAAAGAGGCGCTGAAAACTCTAGAAACAGCCAGTAAAGAATTAATGGAGGTTCTAATATGAAAATTGCTTTTTCACCTTGTCCCAACGATACCTTTATTTTCCATGCTTGGGTACACGGACTAATACCCGGTGCACCGAAACTTGACGTTACCTACGCAGATATTGACGTCACCAATAGTTTGGCAGCCAGCCCTAACGGGCCGGACGTGGTCAAAATCTCGTACGCCGCTCTACCATGGGTGTTATCGGAATACGCGCTGCTGCCATGCGGAGGAGCATTGGGTAGAGGATGCGG
This sequence comes from Desulfotomaculum sp., assembly GCA_017656165.1. Taxonomy (GTDB): domain Bacteria; phylum Bacillota; class Desulfotomaculia; order Desulfotomaculales; family Desulfohalotomaculaceae; genus Desulforadius. The sequence goes on along the minus strand of JACDOL010000021.1, from coordinate 858 downwards.
ACCGCTGGTACTGACCTCAAACAATGTAGGTAATACCAACGACCCTGCAGCGCTAGCCGGGCGCCGGGTGGCAGTACCCAGTGAGCGGTCAACTGCTTACTTATTGTTCCGGCTGTGGGCAGCTAAACACGTACCAGGGAGCGTAGGCGAAATAGTGATTCTACCTTTTAACGAAATCATGCCGGCGGTGCGTGATGGTAAGGTTGACGCCGGGCTTGTGATCCACGAAGCACGTTTTACCTATCATTCTTATGGGCTAAAGCTTTTGGCTGACTTAGGCAATTGGTGGGAAGATGATACCAACTTGCCCATTCCCCTGGGAGCAATCATTGCCAGGCGGTCGCTGGACTTACCTGCCATCGCCCACTGGATTCGAGCATCGGTTAATTACGCCTGGACACATCCTGAGGCATCCCGAGAGTATGTGCTAAAGCACGCCCAAGAGATGTCCCATGAAGTTGCAAAAAAGCATATCAATCTTTACGTTAATGAGTTCACCGCCAATCTTGGCGAGGAAGGATATGAAGCAGTAACCACTCTACTTAGCCGTGCCTCTAAAGAAGCGCTGGTGCCAGAGGTGGATTTGGAAGCCTTACGTATATAAAAGAGCTGCGCACATAAGAAAACTTCGGTCTTATCGAAGCCAAGGAACAATCGAGTAGGCTAACGCCGTAGTAATTTACTACGGCGTTAGCCCTCTCATAGAACCGTACGTACGGGCCTCGTATACGGCTCCTGATAAACCTCAGTCACTTCTCAAACCCAGACATCCCAGGCACTTAGCCAAAAAGTGTGAAGTTACTACTTCCAATCAGCTTTGGGAAATGGATATTAAATATGGCTATATTGTTGGAGAGG
>JACDOL010000020.1 GCA_017656165.1 Desulfotomaculum sp. | reverse complement strand
GTACGTACGGTGGTGTGAGAGGACGGGAGTTAATCACTCCCTCCTACTCGATTTCATTTTTTCCCTTAAATCCTGCCACTGTTCCCTGGCTTTATGCACAATGGCCGGGTATTGATCTTTTTTAGGATGCATTACCAGGCTGCTGAACCACTGTATGGCGTTTTTGGGGTCACCCAGCCGGTTGTACAGCTCTCCGACCAGGTAAGTGAGCTGAAGTTCTGTTTTAGGTTCAAATTTTTCTTTGTTAAAGGCAGAGAGATATTTCTCCAGTGCCATCTGCAGGTATGTTTTTTCTTTTTCTATATTTTTCTTGTAACGGTACAGCCAGGCCATTCTTAAATAAAGCCGGGCAATTATAGAATCCCTGTTTTCATAAGCAGTCTGGCACAATATGGCTAGAATATAGGTTTCAACTGCTGTGTCAATGTCCCGGGTGGTGCTGTAATCCTTTTTAGGCAGGTTTTCTAAAACATCGCTAATGTTTTTTAATGCTGTGGGCCCCAATTTATCTGGGGTATCATCTGTAAATGCGTAATTACACTTAGGGCAGACAGCCACCTCGTAGAATATGGGGTTTAGCCCCTCGTAGTGATTGCAGAAGTCGCTGTCAGTTTGGCTGATTCTAATATACTTTGATAGAGGCCTAGGGGTGGAAAATTTTTTCTGGCAGACAGGACAGGTCAGCTTCTTTTCATAGAGCATCTCCTGTTCAGGAATTTCCCCGCTATTTTCTTCCTCATCTTTTACGCTGTTCTTTGCTTCGCCCTGTTTTACCGGGTTTAATGTTTCTTGTATATGTTTTGTAAGCAGTGATTCATCAATAATAATTTTACTTTTGCTTCCGGTGTTATTTTCCCTGCTGTCCTTCTTTTCTTTCTTTTCCTCGCTTTTTCCCGTACCTTTATTATCAGCTGACTGGGCAGAAACTGCTGCCAGCTTGGTGTAAACTTTTTTCTGCCTGTCCTGCATAGCTTTAATCAGGCTGTAAGAAATGGCACTGTTCTGCTGGATAAGAACCAAAAAAGCATGAGGTATCTTAAAAAGTACTGATTTGGCATGAGCCTTTGCGGAAAGGGTTCTTATCCCTGATTTATTGAAGTACGCCATTTCACCAAAATGCTCACCTTTATTAACGGTGAATATTGGTATTACAGTGCCGTTTTCCACCTTTTTGTACAGGGTTACCCTGCCCAGGGCAACAACATAAAAAGAATCCCCGTAATCCCCTTCTTTGTACAGCATTGTATCCTGCTGGCAGGTTATTATTTCGGTATTATTTACAATGGTTTTCAGAGTATTATCTGAAAAGTTTTTAAATAAAGCTGATTTTTTTAACAACTGCAGTTTAACATTTAAATCCAAAGAGACAGCACCTCTAGGTCCAATGTAGTGTGTGTTTATGTTTCCGGCCATGAATAAGGTCCTACTCCTTTTGGTCTAAGCGGCATAAATTCATCTAAGAAAATTATACCAAGTAGTTAGGACCAATAAAAGAATTTTTTTAGTACCGTTGGTATTTGCTGGTTACTTTTGTTAAAATAACAATTACAGTGATATATAAGATAAAAATAATTGGACTTATGCCGATAAACTTAGACACGGAGGGTAATAATGGCTGATTTAAAAGAAAAGCTGTTTATTGAACAGGATAAAGATTCTCTTTTAGAAGTGCTGGAAAGCGGCAGGCTGCACATGGGAGACAAAGTAAAAGAATTTGAAAAAGCCTTTGCTCAATATGTGGGAGTAAAACACGCGGTGGCTGTTTCCAGCGGTACTGCCGGGCTGCATATCGCCCTGCGGGCTGGTGCCGTTGGACCCAAGGAAGAAGTAATAGTTCCTCCCATAGCCCCGGTGGGCGGTCCCAACTCGGTATTTTACCAGGGGGCGGTAAACATTTTTGCCGATGTGGACCCGGAAACAGGAAATGTTGACCCGGAAGATATAAAGCCCAGGATAAATTCCAATACCAGGGCTGTTATCTTACATCACTACGCCGGGCAGCCCTGCAGAATCCAGCCGGTGCTGGATATGGTAAAGGAAAAGGACATCCCGGTGATTGTGGATGCCGCCTATGCCCTGGGGGCAGAATACGGCGGCAGGCCGGTAGCAGCCTACGGCGATATGGTGGTTTTTGACTTTGGGCCTGGAAACCATATTTATACCGGCGACGGGGGCATGGTAACCACTGATGATGACGAAACTGCTCAATGGCTGAGGATTTTTCGTGACGAAGGTTTTGTAAAAAATAAGCTGCTGTTAACTAAAGATGAAGGACCCTGGCATTATGAGATGCAGGATTTGGGTTTTCCCTACCGCATGACCGACCTGCAGGCAGCCCTGGGGTTATCGCAGCTCCAGCGCATCGATGGGATATTGGCCAGGCGAAAAAAAATAGCACAGCGTTATAATGAGGCCCTGGCAGACCTGGAGCAGGTACAGGTTCCCAGGGAACAGCCCGGCACTACCTCAGCCTGGGGGCTTTATGTTCTGAAGCTGAAACCAGAACTGGCTGCTGAGCGGAGAAGGATATATGTGGCTTTAAAGGCTGCCGGTGTGGATGCTGACGTTAAGCATTACCCTGTATTCCTGCATCCTTACTACATTTGGGCAGGCCACCCCGATGTCTGCACCCTGGAGGGCAGCCGGGCACCCAGGGCAGAAGAGTTTTACCAGCGCATTATCACCCTGCCGATAAGCGCCGGCATGATTGATAAAGATGTGCAGTTTGTAATAGATAAAGTGCGCGAAGTTATCAAACGGTTTTTATAGACAATAATAGTTAAATTTTGGTACATGAATTGTCTGCTGGTTGTAAAAAAGTTCAAATGCTGTTCTGTGTGCTGGCTAATGAGGAATATTGAGGAAGATTACAATTTTCTAGCAGGGATTTTTTATTATTTTGTTGAATAAATGAGAATGTTAAAAAATATGTAAAATACTGTAAATTAGCAGAGCCTTTTGGGGAGGTATTGTGTTGCTTAATCTTTTTAATAACCCCACTGTAATGGCATTGAAGAAGGACTTGGATACCGGGACATTAAGGCAGAGGGTAATTGCCAATAACCTGGCCAATTTAAACACCCCGGGTTATAAAAAATCATTTGTTTCTTTTGAAGAAAAACTAAAGCCGCTGCTTGATGAAAATAGACTGCCGCTGAAAATTACACACCCCCAGCACCTGGGTGGGGTTAAACACCTGGCGGAAGTACAGCCGGAGGTAGTCAAAGTAACCAATACCAGCCTGCGTCCTGACGGCAATAATGTTGACGCCGATGAAGAAATGGTGAACCTGGCTGCAGCCCAGGTTAAATACAATACCTCTGCCCAGGCTTTAAGTGAATATTATTCACTGGTTAGTCATGTAATTACTGCTTCCAGGAGGTAGTTAAATGGGGTTATTTGATTCTTTCTCTATCAGTGCTTCCGGTATGTCAGCAGAAAGGCTGAGGCTGGACATAATATCCAACAATTTAGCCAACATTCATACTGCCGGCAGGCCCGGGGATCCCAACTTGGCCCCCTACAGGAGGCAGGTGCCGGTATTTGCAGAACAGCTGAAAAAGGCAGTGAACGGTGGAAATAAACCTAAATATAATGGTGCCGGGGTTAAAGTTGCGGCCATAATAGAAGACCCCAGCCTGCCCCGCATGGTCTATGATCCAACACATCCTTATGCCAATGAAGAGGGTTATGTAGCTTATCCCAACATCAACGTTCTCAACGAAATGATCGACATGATAACTGCTACCAGGGCATATGAGGCAAATGTAACCGCTTTTAATGCGGCCAAGGCAATGGCTTTAAAAGCGCTGGAAATAGGTAGGGGTTAAAGGAGGAAAATAAATGCAGATCAAATCACTTCCCCAGCCTGTAATTATTAATGAACAAACTCAGGCAAACGGCAGCAGTGAGAAAAATGCTGTTTCTTTTGGAGAAGTGCTAAATAACGCTGTTAAAAATTTAAATGAGACACAGCTGAAAGCTGAAGAAATAAAATTGAAGTTTGTAACAGGAGAAGTGCAGGATATTCACCAGGTAACCATAGCCATGCAGGAAGCAAAAATTGCCATGGACCTGGCAGTAGAGGTGCGCAACAAGCTGCTGGAAGCATACCAGGAATTATCCCGCATGCCGCTGTAATTGACCTGCTAATGGGGAGTGGTTGTGTTTGAACCTACGTGAGCTGCCGGCAGGCCTAAAAGAGCGGTGGCAGAATTTGTCCCAGACGCAAAAAGCAGCTGCGGTACTGGTTGCTGTCAGCATTGCCGTCTGTATATTTTACCTGGCATCTTTTTTGATAAAGCCTAATTATGTACCGCTCTTTAAAAATTTAGAGGTACAGGAAGCCGGCAAAATAGTAGAAAATTTAAAAGCTTTAAATGCTGACTATAAAATTGCTGACCAGGGAAGAACCATTATGGTTCCGGAAAAGGATGTATACAACCTGCGCATGCAGCTGGCCAGTGAAGGGGTGCTGCCCGGCAGCGGTCACGGTTTTGAGCTTTTTGACCAGACCAAACTGGCCCAGACGGACTTTGAACAGCAGGTGATTTACCAGCGTGCGCTGCAGGAAGAGCTGCGGCGCAGCATAACTGCCCTGGATGCAGTGGAGCAGGCCAGGGTACACCTGGTGCTGCCCCAGAAAAGCGTATTTATAGAAGAGGAAGGCACAGCTTCCGCATCGGTTGTGTTAAAGCTGAGACCGATGAGTAAACTGCAGCCTTCCCAGGTAAAGGGCATCAGCGACCTTCTGGTGGGCAGTGTGGAAGGTCTTACCCCGGAAAATATACATATAATAGATACCCAGGGGAATGTGCTAAATGATTCCCTGCGCATGGCTTCTGACACAAGCAGTTTAGCCAGCAGTGTAATTGAACAGCAGCAGAAGCTGCGTCAAAGCATAGAACGGAGTTTTGAAAAAAGAATAAAGCAGTTTTTAACCCCGGTGTGCGGTCCCGGGAAAGTTGTAGCCATGGTATCGGTGGATTTGGACTTCACCAAGGCCAAGACCACAAGGACGGAAATACTGCCGGGACAGGTTGTCAGCGAGCAGAATGAATCTTCCAGCGGCAGCAGCACCGGTGCCGGGGGCCCCGCGGGCACAGCATCGCAGATGCCCGGCAGCGAATACCCGCTTGTAACCGGCAGCGGTTCCGGGGAGTACAGCAGCCAGTCGGAAATTAAAAATTACGAGACCGGCAGGGAAGTTACGGTGGTAGATCAGCCACCGGGAGCCATAAAGCGTATTTCTGCCTCGGTGGTGGTTGACAGCAGCATTGAAGCGGTTGACCGCCAGGCCATTCAGCAGATGGTTGCTGCTGCCATCGGGTATGAACCGCAGCGGGGTGATGAAATTATTGTGCAAACAATGCCCTTTGATAACAGCGCCCAGGAAGCCTTTGCTGCCCAGGAAGAAAAGCTTGCTGAGCAGGAAAAGCAGAGGCAGCTTTATTATATGATCGGCGCTGCAGCAGCAATCTTGATACTTTTACTACTTATTATTGTAATTTTTATTCGAAGAAAAAAATCCCGCCAGCAGGTGGAAATGGCTGGACCTACTTTGGATACAACCAACCAGGATGCAGTTGAAGAAACACAGGAACACGTGGCTGTTTCCGCTGCCCCTGACCGCAGTAAAGAAATAAAGGAAATGGCTGAACAGAATCCTGAGGAAGTTGCCCATGTTTTAAAACTTTGGCTGAAGGAGTAAGTGCCAATGGCCATAGATTTAAGCGGTGAAGAAAAAGCGGCTATCCTATTAATGAGCTTGGGTGCAGACCTGTCTTCAAAAATATTGAAGCATGGTTTTACTGATGATGAAATTGAGCGCATAACCGGTGTCATCACTGACCTTGATCATATATCCAGAGAGGAAACCGATAAGGTGCTGGATGAGTTTTACCAGCTTCTTCAGGCCAGGAAATATATTCTCAACGGGGGGCTGGACTACGCCAAGGAACTGCTGGAACGGACGGTGGGGCCGGTGAAAGCCCAGGAAATCTTAGAAAAAGTCAGCCACAGCCTCCGGCAGGTACCATTTCAGAACCTGCGGAAAAGCGATCCCCGCCAGTTGGTTACATTTCTGCGGGATGAGCATCCCCAGACCATAGCTTTTGTACTGGCCCATTTAAAACCTGACCAGGCTGCAGTGGTGCTGTCCGAGCTTAACCCTGATGTACAGGCGGAAGTGGCCCGCCGGGTGGCAACACTGGACCGCACCTCCCCGGAGGTGGCAAAAGAAATTGAACAGGTCCTGGAGCAAAAAATTGCCTCGGTTGCTTCCACTGAAGAAACCGTTGTCGGCGGTGTGAAGAGTCTGGTGAACATACTGAATAAAGTAGACCGGTCCACAGAAAAAGCTATCTTTGAACACCTGGAAGGCAAAGACCCGGACCTGGCCGAGGAAGTGCGCCGCCTGATGTTCATCTTTGAAGATATTGTTAAGCTGCATGACGTATCCATCCAAAGAGTGCTGCGGGAAGTGGATACCAAGGACCTGGCCCTTGCCATGCGCGGTGCCAATAAAGAAGTTAACGAGCGCATATTCAAGAATATGTCCAAGCGGGCAGCCGACATGCTGCGCGAAGAAATTGAATACATGGGTCCTGTACGGCTGCGTGACGTGGAACAGGCACAGCAGAAAATTGTTAATGTAATCCGCCGGCTGGAAGAAAGCGGTGAAATTGTCATATCCCGCGGCGGGGAGGATGCGATAATTGTCTAAGATAATAAAGGGAGCGGCCGTAGAAAAAAATCCCTTTGTTTTACAAATTAAAAGCACATTAAAGAAAATTAATACCGAAGAAAAAGCTTCCTTGGAAGAAAAGCTCAATGCCCAAATAGAAGAAGCAAACCGCCAGGCGGCTGAAACCATAGAAAAAGCCCGGCGGGAGGCAGAGAAGCTGCTGGAGCAGGCAGAACAGGAAGCAGAAGAGTTAAAAGCTAAGGCCCAGCAGCAGGGTTACCAGGATGGGCTTCAGCAGGCTGCAGGTGAAGCTGAAAAAATTCGCCGCCAGGCCCGGGAGGTTCTGCAGCAGGCGGAAGAAATCCGCCGGCAGACTCTGGAACAAATGGAACAGGAAATACTCAACCTGGCGGTGGAAATTGCTGAAAAGTTTGTTGCTGCCCAGTTAAAGCTGGACCCGGAAATGACTGTCGAGGTGGCTAAGGAAGCAGTGCAGCTGGTAAAAGACAGGGAACAGGTAATAATTTATGTTAACCCGGGAGAAGTAAATATTTATATGCAGAAAAAAGAAGAACTGAAGCAGGCACTGCCGGAACATACTGCCCTTAACATTATTGCCGACCCCCAGGTTAAACCGGGAGGATGCCTTATAAATACCGAGCAGGGAATGGTGGATGCTACAGCGGATTCACGCTGGCAGGAGATAATAAAAGCTGTATTTCCAGCATAAGAGGTGAAAGCCTTGGTGGATTTAAACCCGGTGCGCCAGCGCCTGGAAAAGGTACAGCCGGTAAAACTGCTGGGACAGGTTACCCGTGTGGTGGGGTTGACTGTAGAGGTGCAGGGCATCACAGCTCCCATCGGGGAAGTGTGTGAAATCAGGGTCCCGGGAGAGGAAAAACCGGTTTATGCCGAAGTGGTAGGTTTTAAGGAACGAAATTCACTGTTAATGCCGCTGGGAGACATAAAAGGCATCTACCCGGGATGCTCGGTGCTGGCCACAGGGCAGACGCTGAATATCAGGGTTGGCGAGCACCTACTGGGAAAGGTTTTAAACGGCCTTGGCCAGCCCATAGAAGGGAATATTGATCCCGGGGCCGGGGTGCCCTACCCGGTAGACAATGAACCTCCCAACCCCCTGCAGCGCAGGCGAATTTCTGCCGTTCTTCCCACCGGGGTCCGGGCTATTGACGGCCTGCTGACCTGCGGCTGCGGCCAAAGAATCGGTATCTTTGCCGGCAGCGGGGTAGGTAAAAGTACCATGCTGGGTATGATAGCCAGGCACGGCAGCGCTGATGTCAATGTAATTGCCTTGATTGGTGAGCGCGGCCGCGAGGTGCTGGATTTTATAGAGTCTGACCTGGGACCGGAAGGCCTTAAAAAATCAGTGGTAATAGCAGCCACATCCGAGCAGCCTGCACTGGTCCGCCTAAAAGGGGCCTTTGCCGCCACTGCAATAGCAGAGTATTTCAGGGACCAGGGCAAAGATGTAATGCTGATGATGGATTCAGTTACCCGTTTTGCCATGGCCCAGCGGGAAGTGGGGCTGGCAGTGGGCGAACCGCCGGCTACCAGGGGTTACACCCCGTCAGTATTTGCCCTGCTGCCCAAACTTTTAGAGCGGGCCGGGATGGGGCAGAGCGGTTCCATAACTGCCTTTTATACCGTGCTGGTTGACGGCGATGACCTGAATGAGCCCATTGCCGATGCGGTGCGCGGTATACTGGACGGGCATATTGTTCTCTCCAGGAAGCTGGCGGCCAAAAACCATTATCCTTCCATTGACATACTGCAGAGTGTCAGCCGGGTGATGCCCGATATTGTGAAAAAAGAACATTTAGAAAATGCAGGTAAGATAAAGGACCTTTTAGCCACTTACCGGGAATCGGAAGATCTAATTAATATCGGGGCGTATGTTAAAGGCTCCAATCCCAAGGTGGACAGGGCAATTGAGAAATATGACCGGATTGTGGAGTTTTTAAAGCAGAAGCCCGATGAGTACAGTGAATACAGCCAGACGCTGGAAACCCTGTATCAAATATTGACGGGGGATAGCTGATGAAAAAATTTGTATTCCGCCTGCAGCAGGTTCTGGAACAAAGGGAAAAAAAGGAACAGGAAGCATTAAGGGAACAAAGCAGGGCTGAAAAACTGTATCAAGAAAGGTTGGCTGCCCTGGAAAAAACAAGAGAAGCATTTAACAAATGTTTAACCGAATCCTTAACTTATAATCCCAATAATAAGCTGCACTATATCCTGTACCAGGATTACTTAAAACAAAAGATTTCCCGGCAGGAGGTAATGCTGAAACAGGCAGAGCAAAAACTGGCTGAAGCAAGGCAGAAGGCATTGGAAGCCAGGAAGGAAAGAATGACGCTGGAAAAATTAAAGGAACGCCACCTGGAAGAATACATAGAATTTATTAAAGGTCTGGAAAACAAGCAGAACGATGAACTGGCCACCGGAATGTACAACCGCAGACAGAACCCGGCCGGGTGATGCTGTAAATACTTTAGAAAGGAGGTGAAATAAAGAGTGCAGGTAGCAGTAGATGCTCTTCTCCAGCAGGTTGGTGGGAAACCTGCCGGCGGGGGAAAGAACGCCGGTAAGACCGGCCAAGGTGATTTCATGCTGGCCCTTTTAGATGCCATGCAGCTGGAAGATGGGCAGGTGGTGCAGCAGGGTGATGAAAAAAGTGCCGAACTTCAGCTGCTGGATCTGCTGGTTAATTTAACTGCCTCAGCGGACAAGCAGCAAACGATTAAGCAGGTATTAAACGGCGGTGAGCAGGCTGCTGAGCTTAAAAACCTGTTATTAGAAGATCACACAGGAATTAAGCTTCCTGAAATTATGTTTAAAGCAGGGGCGAATAATAAGGCGGCAGTGATAACTGTCAGTGCTGTTAATGGCCAGCAGATGCTGACACAACTGCACAATATTTTTAAAGCTGCAGCTGCAGAAGCAGACCTGTCGGTGCAGGGAAAAAAACAGCTGCTTGCTCAAGCAGAAAAGCTGATTGCAGCGCTCCAAGAAAAACCGGTGGAAGAGGTGCAGGCAGTCCTGCAGAAAGAGCTTAGAGCACTTATAAAGGCGGAACTTTCGGTGAAGGGAGAAAATCAGCTTCCCCCTAAAGTACTGGAACTGCTGGCAGTCCTGCAGGAGAAGCCGGTAGAAAATGTTTTAAAAGAAATTAAAAACCAACTGACAGGTGAAGGTATTCAAAAGCAGGTGGGACCCGGGGATGCAGTTAACAGTGATGCCGTGAATAATAAACAAGCAGGGCAGGTGAAAAGCCAGGGCATAAGTAATGACGCTGCAGCTGTATTAAAAACAGAAAAAGCATCTCAAAATTCGGCAAATGAACTGCAGGGTAATGCAGCAAAAAATACCGCTGTAAAAAGCGAAACGGCTGAAAAAGAAATGCCTGCTGCCCGGTTCGTAAATAATCCAGAAGCAGATAAATCTATAAAAATAAAAACCCAACAACAGGAACCGCAAAGTATAACAACGCAGCCGTTTCAAAAGGAAGTATCAACAGCAAAACCGGAAAGTACTACCCGGGTTGAACAGCTTCCTTCAAAACTTCTCGATATGATAAAAGAGATGAATGTAAAACAGCAGCCGAACAATACCACCATGCGGTTTAAGCTGCATCCGGAACACCTGGGCGAAGTGACAATCCGTCTTTCATGCAGCCGGGGAGAGATTAATGCCCAGTTTTATACGGCTACTGTCCAGGCTAAAGAGGCACTGGAAGCACTGCTTCCCCAGATAAGGGATGCCCTGGTACAGCAGCAGGTAAAATTAACAGACGCTAATGTTTACCTGGGTCAAGGCACTAGCCACTGGGGTGGTCAGCAGCAGGGCCGTTCCCGGGGAAGTTGGCGCGGGCCAACATACGGTACCAAACAAGTGGGAGCAGTACCTGCGGGCGGTAATGCCGGTGGTGACAATAATAAAGCAGTGGATAGAGGCCTGAACCTCCTTGTTTAGCTGGATATAGAAAGGAGGGATAATGATGGAAGTGAAATCAACAGCATCTGATTTATACTTACCAGAAAACAAGGTCAGAGAACCCAAGCAGACACTGGACAAAGATGCATTTTTGAGGATTATGATTGAACAGCTTAAGAACCAGGATCCCACTTCGCCATTGGATTCGGATAAATTTATCAGCCAAATGGCCCAGTTTACAACTTTGGAACAGCTGACCAACTTAAACAGCAGTTTTGAAAAAATGAGTGAGCAGGTGGTTGGTTTAAACGAGCAGTTTACCGAACTGCTGCAGCTACAGCAGCTGAACCAGGGAGCATCATTACTGGGCAGAAAAGTTTCCCTGGGTGACGGGTTGACAGGGTTGGTGGAAAAGGTAGTGGTGGAGGACAATGCAGTAAAAGTAATAGTTGATGGGAAAAAGTACAGCATTGACAGCGTAACAGCAGTAGAAGAAGTTCCAGAGCCAGAGACAGAGCCACAGGAGCAGGGAGGGGATACCGGTGACCAATAAAATTAATTACATTTCACAGCCCCAACCTGTAAAACCAGTTCAGCCTAATCAGGGAAAACAAAATTCACGGCCTTTAACAGGTTCCAGTTTTGCTGAACTGCTTCACAAGGAAGTAAATAAGCAGCAGGAGGTAAAACTCTCAGCTCATGCCCAGAAAAGACTGCAGCAGCGCAACATAGTGCTTACAGAAGCTGACCTGGCAAAGATAAACCAGGCTGTGCAGAGAGCTGAGGCCAAGGGAGCTAAAGATTCACTGCTGCTGTACGGCGACCTGGCTCTTATCGCCAGCATAAAAAACAAGACTGTAGTTACTGCCATGGACGGGCAGAGCATTAAAGAACACGTTTTTACCAACATCGATAGTGCAGTAATAATAAAATAAGCAGCCGGCCCGAAAGGAGGCTGCCCGGCCGCTGACCGACTGAAGCGGCTCAGAAAATTACTAAGGAGGGCATTTTAGTATGCTTCGTTCTTTATACAGCGGTATTGCCGGATTAAGTGCTCACCGGACCAGAATGGACGTTATCGGCAACAACATTGCCAATGTTAATACCACAGGATTTAAAAGCTCGAGGACTAATTTCCAGGATGTTTTGTACCAAAAGATAAAATCTGGCGGCAACAGCAGAAACCCGGCTTTTGTAGGTACCGGTGTTGATATAGCAGGTATTAGCACCAATTTTAAACAGGGCCCCCTGCAGAATACAGGCAGGACATTGGACCTGGCGATACAGGGAGATGGATTTTTTAAAGTTAATGATTCCAATGGAAATGAGTTCTATACAAGAGATGGTGTGTTTTTTATAGATAAAGATGGATACCTTGTCAACTCTAATGGTTATAAAGTTCAAGGTTCTGTTGGTGATATACAAATTAATAATTCAGATAAAATAGAATCCATAAACATTAAACCTGATGGTGAAATTAACGTAACATATAATGATGCCACACCAGATGCTACGTTTGGACCTATAGCTGTTTATAAGTTTAGTAACGCAGAGGGTTTAACAAAAAGCGGAAACAACTTATATCAAGAAGCAACAGATATATCAGGTGCTGCAACCCAAGTGACTCTTGGCGGTACTACAAAAATTGCTTCCGGCTACCTGGAAATGTCCAATGTTGACCTGTCCAATGAGTTTGTCAATATGATTACCACCCAGCGTGGTTTCCAGGCCAATGCTAGGACAATTACTGTATCTGATCAGCTGCTTGAAGAACTGGTTAACTTAAAACGTTAAAATAAATAAAAAGGTGAGGGTTTAAATTGCCTAAAGAAAACGCTGAACAAAAAGAACAGAAAAAGTCGCGGTTTTCTACAAAAACAATAATAATCATACTTCTGGCCATTAATATGCTGGTAGGAGGGTCTGTGGCCGGGTATTTTATAATGAAATCACCGGCTAATGCCGAGCCTGAACCACCAAAGCTCACCAGTGCCGAACTGGGGGAAATGCTGATCAACCTGGCTGATCCCAGCGGCCTGCACTACCTGCGCTTCACCGCGGTGATGGCCTACCCTGAAGAAAACAAGGAACTGGCAGAAGAACTGGCAGAGAAAAAGCACATTATAAAACACACTGTAATTACTCTCCTGCGCACTAAGAAATTACAGGATGTGCAGCCCCCCGACAGCATTGAGAAAGTTCAGCGTGAGATGACCGAGGCCATCAACAAAAAGCTGGAACACGGAAAGATAACCCGTATATACTTCACCGAATACCTCACCCAGTAGGTGATAGACATGATGACTCAAGAAGAAATTCAGCAGATGATGGAAAAAATGCAGCAGTCCCAGGAGAGCGGGTCAGGGAAGTGCACAATTAAACCGGTGCAGTTTCCTGACCTTAAGCCTCCCGGCGGCGGACCCCAGATAAAGTCCAGCTTATCTCACCTGGAAGATATCCAGGTTGATGTGTATGCCGAACTGGGCCAGACAACTATTAAGGTAAAGGAACTTTTGAACTTGGATGTTGGCTCGGTGCTGGAGCTGAACAAAGTTGCCGGTGAGTCAGTGGATGTGTACATCAATGACAAGCACTTTGCCAGGGGCGAGGTGCTGGTGGTAAACGACTACTTTGCGGTGCGGCTGAACAACATCCTGCGCCCCGGCCAGCTGGATAACGCCGCCGATGAGACTACAACCGGTGAAGAGGGTAATTAACATTTATTATGGATAAGGAAATTTTATTTGCCTTTATTAGAACACTTATAGCCCTTCCGCTGGTTTTGCTGCTGGCTTACCTGGTAATTAGGTACGGCCTTGCCCGCCGGGGACCGGTGCAGGCCAATGGGACAGGCCGGCGCATGCGCGTGATAGAGCAGCTACCGCTGGGGTCTAAAGGAGTGCTCAACCTGGTTGAGGTGGGGGGCAAATACTACCTGCTGGCCCAGTCGGAGAATGGATTTACCCTGGTTAAGGAGTTTGACACTCTGCCGGATGAAATTGATGATAAAGGGCTGAACAGTTCGCTGCCGGAATTCTGCCAGGTACTGCAGGGCAAACTCAAGCAGTACGCCAGCCGGAAACATAAAGACAAAACTGAAGGAGACAGTGGCTGTGAGAATTAACATCATGCTTTTTCTGCTGGCAGCCGCTGCAGCAGCAATGTTAATGCCTGCTGCAGCCGGGGCTGCACCGCTGCCGGCGGTGGATTTAACTGTTCAACCAACTGATGAACCAGAACAGGTAGTCGATACAGTAAAACTGCTGCTCCTTTTAACGGTATTATCGCTGGTACCGGCATTTTTAATGATGCTCACTTCTTTTACCCGTATAGTGGTGGTTCTTTCGTTTTTACGGCACGGCCTCGGTACCCAGCAGACACCGCCCAACCAGGTGCTGATTGGCCTGGCGCTGTTTTTAACTATATTCATCATGGCCCCGGTATACAGCGAAATTAATGAGCAGGCCGTGCAGCCCTTTTTAAATAACCAAATTGACCAGCAGGAAGCGGCAGAAAGGGCAGCGGAACCGCTGAAAGAATTCATGTCCAAGCAGACCAGGGAAAAGGACCTGGCGCTGTTTATAAACTTATCGGGCATTGAGAGGCCCAGAAATATAGATGACGTACCCCTGACCACCCTGGTGCCCGCGTTTATCATCAGTGAGCTGAAAACGGCCTTTTTAATAGGCTTTCTCATATATGTTCCTTTCCTGGTAATAGATATGGTGGTGGCCAGTACTTTGATGTCCATGGGTATGTTCATGCTGCCGCCCATTATGGTTTCACTACCTTTTAAGGTGCTGCTCTTCGTTATGGTTGACGGGTGGTACCTGGTGGTGAAATCGCTGGTGGAAAGTTTCCGGTAATGCTAGACGGGGGAGGTATTGCAGGTGAGCCAGGCTGACATCATTCACATAGCCCGGGAAGCACTGATGATGGTGGTTATACTGGCATCCCCCGGGTTGGCGGTGGCAATGCTGGTTGGTTTATTTATTGGTATATTTCAAGCCACTACCCAGATCCAGGAACAAACCCTGGCTTTTGTGCCCAAGATTATAGCTGTGTTCGTAACGCTCGTTATTATTTCCGGGTGGCTGGTGCGGGTTATTACCGGTTTTACCCAGGAGATATATGCCCAAATTCCCAACATCGTGCGCTGATAACAGGAGTGAAAGCTATTGCCTGATTTGTCGGTATGGCCGGTCCTAGTACTGGTATTTATCCGCTGCTCAACCTTTTTAGCTGCCAGCCCACTGTTTGCCATTCCCGGCATCCCGGCGGTGGTAAAAAGCGGTTTTGCCTTTATCCTGGCCGTTATTATCTACCCCCTGGCTGCACCTGCAGAGTTTGCTGTGGAAGAAGGTCTGTGGGGGTTTGTATTGATGGCCTTAAGTGAAGCGGCAGTGGGACTGGCCATGGGTTTTATCTGCACCATGGTGTTCAATGCCCTGCGCATGGCCGGCCAGCTGATAGACCTGCAGATTGGTTATGCCATGTCACAGGTTATGGACCCGGTAAGCGGGTCAATGAACACCCTTCTGGGCCGCTTTTTCTACTACACAGCACTGGCCACCCTGCTGTGTATGGACGGGCATCACGGCCTGATATGGGGACTGGCAAAAAGCTACCAGGTGCTGCCGCTCACGGCGGCGGAAATGAGCGGCGATGCAGCACTGTTTGTTACCCGGGTGTTTGCCGATACCATCACCACTGCTTTAAAGGTGGCCGTACCCATTACCAGTGTTCTGCTGATGACAGACATCGCCCTGGGAATAATGGGGCGCACAGCACCCCAGATGAACATTTTTATGCTGGGCTTTCCCTTTAAAATAATGCTGGGTTTGGTTTCACTGGCAGTGCTGCTGCCCCTTTTGGGTTCAGTTTTCAGCAGTATTTTTGATCAAATGCAGAAAGATCTGCTACTTCTGGTGAAAGGATTGTCTTAATGGCATCTTCCAGCGGTCAGGAAAAAACGGAAAAGGCGACGCCTAAGAAGCTGCGGGATGCCCGCAGGAAAGGGCAGGTGCCTAAAAGTGCAGATTTTAATGCTGCACTGTGCCTGCTGGCCGGGGCGCTGTATTTCTACCTGGCCAGGGGTTCCATATCCCAGCAGGCCTATAAACTTTTGAGCCATTACTTTGATAATTACATAACCCATCCTCCCACCACCGGCAGGCTGATAGATATATTAACCGGGACTCTTGCAGACGCCTTTGGCTTGATGGCACCCCTGTTTATTGTACTGGTGCTCATTGCGGCGGCTTCCAATGTAAGCCAGTTTGGTTTTCTTTTTGCCCCTCAAGCCGTTAAGCCAAAGCTGTCTAAACTTAACCCCATTGAGGGATTAAAGAAAATATTCAGCACCCGCACCTTATTTGAGCTGGTTAAGTCCATTTTAAAGATAACCCTGGTGGGTGCTGTGGTTTTTGCGGTGGCCAAGGCCAGGTACGGCAGGATGCTGAATTTGTTCTACGGCCCACCGCAGTACCTGTTTCACCAGGCACTGGAGGCACTGCTGGCAGTACTGCTCTGGGGCGGTATTGCTTACCTGGTCATTGGTATTATCGACCTCATTTACCAGCGCTACGCCTTTCAAAAGCAGATGCGCATGACCAAACAGGAAGTTAAAGATGAGTACAAGCAGACCGAGGGCGACCCCCAGATAAAGCAGTGGCTGAAACGGCGCCAGCGGGAACTGCTGATGAACCTGGTACAGAAAGAAGTTCCCGAGGCCACTGTGGTGGTAACAAACCCAACCCACTATGCGGTGGCGCTGCGCTATAAAGCGGAAGAAGGAGACACTGCCCCGGTGGTGGTGGCCAAGGGAGCGGACCACATGGCCCAGAAAATAAAGCAGATTGCAGAGAAACACAACGTTCCCATACAGGAAAACAAAGAAGTGGCCCGTTTTTTGTACCACAACGTGGATATAGGCCAGGAAATCCCGCCGGAACTGTACCAGGCGGTGGCAGAAATATTAGCAGCAGTATACAGGATGAACAAACAGCATTAAATAAATGATTTTGGATTTAGAGTCAATCCTATGCAGACACTTATAACTACAAAATATAAACAAATCAGCGAGGAGAAACTAAATGCAGCTGCCCAGTTCAATTGACGTAAAAAACAACCTGAAAAGGCACAACGATGTGGTTATTGCCGGGTTAATTATCGGCATTATCCTGCTGATTATTATACCTTTGGGGCCAACGGCCCTGGACATACTCCTGACCATCAGCATTACCCTGGGGCTGGTGATTCTTCTTATCACCATGTTTACCACCGAGCCCCTGCAGTTTTCTATCTTTCCCAGCCTGCTGCTGGTAACCACCCTGTACCGGCTGGCGCTGAATATTTCATCTACCCGTTTAATCCTGGGTGAGGCCTCTGCCGGTAAAATAATTCAAGCCTTTGGTGAATTTGTGGTGGGCGGCAGCTATGTGGTTGGGGCTGTGGTGTTTATAATCATCACGGTAATCCAATTTGTAGTTATCACCAACGGTGCCGGGCGGGTGGCCGAGGTGACTGCCCGTTTTACACTGGATGCCATGCCCGGTAAACAAATGAGTATTGATGCTGACCTCAACTCCGGGTTAATTACAGAAGATGAGGCCAGGTACAGGCGGGAGCGCCTGCAGCGTGAAGCGGACTTCTTCGGGGCCATGGACGGTGCCAGCAAGTTTGTCAAAGGTGATGCCATTGCCGGCCTGGTAATTATCTGTATTAACATTATCGGCGGCCTGGTCATTGGTATGGCCCAGCACGGCATGCCCCTCAGTGAAGCGCTGGTTACATATACAACGCTTACCATTGGTGACGGCCTGGTAAGCCAGGTGCCGGCCCTGCTGATTTCTACTGCTTCAGGTATTCTCATTACAAGGGCGGCATCGGAAAACAGCTTTGGTAAAGATATATCAAAGCAGTTCTTAAACTTTCCCAAGGTAATTGCCCTGGCGGCGGTGATTATATTTATCATCGGGCTGGTGCCGGCAATGCCCAATTTCCTTTTTATGACACTGGCTGCCGGACTGGGCTACACGTCATATGCCCTGCACAAGGAAAATATGCAAAAGGAAATGGAAAAACGGGAGAAGGAAGCACAAAAAGCGCAGGAACAAAGACGCCAGCCGGAGAATGTATTAAATTATTTCCAGGTGGATCCTTTAGAAGTGGAAATTGGATACAACCTGATATCGCTTACAGATGAAAGCCAGGGCGGCGACCTGCTGCAGCGCCTGGCCGCTGTAAGGCGCCAGTGTGCATCGGAGCTGGGAATTCTTGTTCGCCCCATCCGCATCCGGGACAACATGCAGCTGCAGCACAACCAGTATGTGATAAAAATCAGGGGGGTAGCAGTGGCAGAAGGAGAGCTGATGCCATCACACTACCTGGCCATGGATCCCCTGGGGCAGGCTTCTGATATTAATGGGATAGAAACCACCGAGCCTACATTTAACCTGCCGGCCTGGTGGGTTGATGAAAATGAACGGGAAAAGGCAGAGTTAAACGGTATGACAGTGGTGGACTGCAGTACAGTGCTGGTTACCCACCTGACGGAGGTAATAAAATCCCATGCTGATGAACTGCTGGGCCGCCAGGAAGTTAAAGAATTAATAGATGTGGTAAAGGAAAATTCGCCGGCGGTGGTGGAAGAGCTGCTGCCTGACCTGATGGCGCTGGGTGAAATACAAAAGGTACTGCAGAACCTGCTGCGGGAAGGTGTGCCCATTAAAGACCTGGTTACAATATTGGAGGCGCTGGCTGATGGGGCCAGGATGAACAAGGACCCGGACTTTTTAACCGACCATGCCCGCCAGGCCTTGGCCCGGACCATTACCCAGATGTATGCCGCACCGGATAAAAAGCTGCAGGTCATTACCCTGCACCCGCACCTGGAGCAGAAGGTGGCTGACTCTATTCAGCAGACCCAGCTGGGACAGTACCCTGTACTGGAGCCCAGTGAGGCCAATGCACTGCTGGATAAGCTGCAGAAAGCTGTTGAAAGTGCAAATATGAAAGGGTTTAACCCGGTACTGCTGTGTTCGCCGCGGGTAAGGCTGCCGCTGAGGCGGCTTTTAGAAAGATACATACCCAAACTGCCGGTACTGTCGTTAAATGAAATAACTTCCGGTGTTGAAGTTGAAGCTGTGGGGACGGTGAATCCTGATTAATGAAAATAAAAAGATATGTTGTTGATGAGATGCAGCAGGCTGTAAAAAAAATTAAAGAAGATTTAGGGCCCGATGCCATTATAGTGAGCAGCCAAAAAGTGCGCGGAAAAGGAATTATGGGTTTATTCAAAAAGAAAATTGAAGTTACCGCCGTCTTAGATGAGGCTAAAAATGAGGTTAAGGTGGAAGCAAAAGAAATTAAAGAACTGCCCGGGGCTGTACAG
Organism: Desulfotomaculum sp.; assembly: GCA_017656165.1. Classification (GTDB taxonomy): domain Bacteria; phylum Bacillota; class Desulfotomaculia; order Desulfotomaculales; family Desulfohalotomaculaceae; genus Desulforadius. The sequence goes on along the minus strand of JACDOL010000020.1, from coordinate 9,643 downwards.
GGCCAGCCGTTAAAGGCAGCTGCCGGGTGGACGCCGGCGCTTAATCCTGCCCGTACGGTGGATGACCAGGCAGACCCGGTGGTTTCAGGGGCAGCTGAACTGGTGCGAAGCAAGAAAGTAATGAACAAAAAAACGGTAAAATACACACCGGGACATCTCCCACCAACTGAGTTTAAACCGCTGCTGGAAGATGCAGTAATGAAATCCATTGAGCAGCAGGAGAAAGAGAGGTTATTGGCCATGCTGGAGAAGCAGCTGGAAAAAATGGACAAGGTTAAGGATAAAGATTTTTACCGGCGCTGGTTGAGAATCTTAACCGGTATTGATGTTGACCAGGGAATTGCCAAAAAGCTTTTAGATGGACTGGAGGAAGCAGCCAAAAGCGCTGCCGGGAACCCGGATGACATGGCCAAGGTGGCTTTAGTCAACAGGGTAACAGATCTGCTCAAGCCGGCTTATAAAGAGAAAAGCAGTGCCAAGTTTTTGGCTTTTGTAGGACCGCCCGGCGTAGGCAAAACCACAACCCTGGCCAAGCTGGCCACCCGCTTTAAGCTATTAAAAGGGAAAAAAGTGGCCTTGATTACCGTATATACCTATCGCTACGGCACTGCTGACCAGCTGAAAATCTACGGTGATGCCATTGATGTCCCGGTGGAAGTTGTTATGACCCCGGCAGAGCTTAGGCAGGCCGTGGAGCGTCATGCCGACAAGGATTATGTATTAATTGACACCGTGGGCCGGTCTTCAAAAAATACCGGCCAGGTGCTGGAATTAAAAGGTTTTTTAGAAGCTGTCAGCGAGCCCAAGGAAATATACCTGGTGATGGCAGCGAACACCAAGGACAGGGACCTGTTCCGTACCATTAAAGACTTTAAAATTGCCCATTACACCGGTTACATTTTTACCAAGGTGGATGAAACGGAAACCCTGGGTTCAATGCTGAATGTGATATTTAAAACCGGCATTCCTGTGAGGTATTACACGGATGGGCAGACAATACCGGATGACATCGAAGAAGTGCAGGCGAGAAAACTGGCCCAGCTGATGTTCAGGGGTGTAGAACCTAATGAGGGGGATAATTAAGAATTTTATCGGTGTTGGGGAGCACAGTCCCGGCACTGAAGGGCCGAGAGTTATTGCTGTTACCAGCGGCAAGGGTGGTGTAGGTAAAACCAACATTACTGTCAACCTGGCAATAGCCCTGTCATCAGTGGGAAAGCGGGTAGTGATTTTTGATGCTGACCTGGGCTTGGCCAATGCGGAAGTGCTCCTGGGCTTAAATCCCCGTTACACCCTTTATGATTTCCTATATAGAAACAAATCGTTAGAAGAGATTTTATCTCCCGGTCCCGGCAGCATTCAAATAATATCAGGCGGCTCGGGGATGCTGGAACTGGCCAATTTAAGCACCGAAGGAATTAAGCGGCTGCGTGATTCCATTAAGAATTTTGAATCTTCTGTGGATGTAGTGCTGGTGGACACCGGGGCTGGTTTAAATAAAAATGTACTGGCCTTTGTGGGTGCGGCCCAGGAAGTAATTGTGGTGGTTACGCCTGAGCCCACTTCCCTAACGGATGCCTACAGCATGATAAAAGTGCTGGCCAGTTATAACGTGCACCGGGAGATTAATATAATTGTAAACAGGATAGAGAAGAAGCGGGAAGCTGACGAAACCTTTTATAAACTGCAGGTTACAGCACAGCACTTTCTGCCCAACGTAAACATAAAATACCTGGGGGCGGTACCGGATGACAGCAGGGTTCTTACAGCGGTAAAAGAGCAGCAGCCCTTTATGCTGCACCAGCCTGACTGCCCGGCCAGTCGGGCAGTTAAAGCTGTGGTTTCCCAGCTTTTAGGGGAAGGAACGAAAAATGCCGGTGGGTTTTCCGCTTTTTTCAACCGTCTATCCCGATTATTCAGCTAGGGGGTTGGCTAGTTGAAACGGCTTAAAATTGGTCAGAAAATAACAGTGATCAGAAAAGATGATGCCTCCGGTCAGGAATATTATTCCATGGTTCAAAACATAAAAGACGATGTCTTATACATAACAATACCCTATCATGGTGAAAGCCCGCTGGTGCTGATGAGAAAAGAGCAGCTAAAAATTAAGTATACTGCCCAGGAGGCAGTATATATGTTTGCAACTAAATGCCTGGGAACCCACCAGGAAACGAAAACCCTGCGGCTGTACAAGGTGGCGGTGCCGGGAGAAAATGACATAAAAAGAGTGCAGAATCGCAAGTTCGTCCGGGTGCCGGTGATTTTGGATGTGGAATATCTGCTGCCTTCAACTGAGGAAGTAAAAAAGGGACTGGCTGTGGATATCAGCGGCGGGGGTATGAGGCTGGCCACCAAGGAAAAGTTAAATGTAAATACCATACTGGATTTATATTTTGTCCTTCCAACCAGGAATGAGGACCTGCCTATGAAGCTTAAGGCCAGGGTAGTGCGCTGCAGCCTGGTTGATGATGAAAGCAGAGTTTATCACGTAGGGTTGGAATTTATACATATCAGCCGCGGTACGCAGGATAAGATCTGTTCATTTGTATTTAAAAAGCAGATGGAGCAGCTGCGCAGAATATAACTGGAGTGAGGCCATGGATCTACAAAAACTGTGGGAAGAATACGTGGCTCACGGCAGTGAAAAAGCCAGGGAAAACTTAATAATAAACTATCTCCCGCTGGTAAGACATATTGCCGGCAGGCTGGCAGTAAAAATGCCTTATTTCATGCAGCAGGACGACCTGGAAAGCTGCGGTGTTATCGGCCTGATGGAAGCTGTGGATAAGTATGACCCAGCTTTGGGGGTTGAGTTTGAAACCTTTGCTTACCAGAGAATACGAGGAGCAATGATTGACGAACTGAGGAAGCAGAGCTGGATACCCCGGACCATATGGCAGAAGCAGCAGGCGGTAAAAGCGGCTAGGGAGCAGATCAGGCAAAAAGGGAATAAAATTACTGAAGAAGAACTGGCAAAAAGCACCGGGATGTCCCTGGAGGAACTGAGGAAGATACTGCAGCAGACCAGTGCCGGCCAGGTGGTTTCGCTGGATGACGAAATATACAGTGATGACGGGGATGCAACCCGGCGGGGCGATTTAATAGAGGATACCAACAGCCTGGACCCGCTGGAATTTATAGATGAGCAGGAAGACATGCGGATGCTTGTAAAAGCCATAGAAAAGCTGCGGGAAAGGGATAAGCTGGTGCTGTCACTTTACTACCAGGAAGGGCTAACTCTAAAGGAAATTGGTGCTGTGCTGGAAGTTTCTGAATCAAGGGTCTGCCAGCTGCACAGCAGGGCTGTCAAGAGACTGCGGGAAATACTGGAGGAAATGAACAGGTAAGGTGGTGATAAATTGTTTAGAGGCATCTATACTGCTCTATCCGGAATGGACGTACAGCAGGCCAGGCTTGATATAATTACCAACAACCTGGCTAACGTGCACAACAATGGCTACAAGCGGGAGCAGCTGCTCTCCAAGAGTTTTGGTGAGTACCTGCTTGGCTATCAAAGTCCTAATTCACAGGGCATAAAGCCAATTGGAAAAATTAACATGGGAACTGCCGTGTCCCAGGTGGTTACCAGCATGCAGCAGGGTCAGCTGGTTTCAACCAGTAAGCCCACTGACCTGGCCCTGGACGGTAAAGGTTTTTTTGTGGTGAAGACCGCTTCCGGTGAAGGAGACCAGCGGGAATTGTATACCCGGGAAAGCTCCTTTACAGTGGACAGTGCAGGTTACCTGGTGACATCCCAGGGAGACCGGCTGCAGGGTGCGTCAGGGGATATTAAAGTTGGCAGCGACCAGTTCACAGTACTGGAAGACGGCACTGTTAAGGTGGGCGGCAGGACTATTGATACCTTGAGAGTGGTTGAATTTGCCGATCCCGGCAAACTGAAAAAAGAGGGAAATGAATACTTTTCCGCCACAGATGAAGCAGAAATGAAAGGCGAAGATGAGGCTGCTACTAGGGTAAGGCAGGGGTTTGTGGAAAAATCAAATGTGGATGTTGTTAAAGAAATAACAGACTTAATTTCTATCCTGCGCACATATGAAGCCAACAGCAAACTTTTAGAAGCCCAGGATAAACTCTTGGGCAAGGCTGTAAATGAAGTGGGAAGATTGAGGTAGTATAAATAGTTTTGGAGTGATTGCTGTGCTGAAAGCTATTCAGTCCGGCCGGTCAGGACTCTGGGCCCAACAGCTGCAGTTGGATTCCGTTGCCAATAACCTGTCCAATATAAACACTACCGGCTATAAAAAAAGTGAAACAGAATTTGCTGAATTACTGCGGCAGAGTATGGCTGATAATGGTATTCCCGTCCTGTCCGGTGCAGGGCAGGTGCCTGAGGTGGGCGGTGGGGTAAAGCTCACCCATATGAGTAAAGTATTTACCCAGGGGGACCTGCAGAAAACCGGCAGGGAACTGGACCTGGCCATTGAAGGAGACGGATTTTTTACCCTGCAGGCCCCAGGAGGCGAAACATTGTATACCAGGGACGGAACTTTTGCCCTGTCCAAGGATGGAAAAATTGTTAATTCTGCAGGATACCAGCTGTTAATAACAAAAAGCGGTGAACCTGTCAAAAGCCTTGAGGATGTGCAGGAAATAAAGGTTGACAAAAAAGGGAATGTAACGGTTGTTGACAGCAAGGGGGAAGAAAAAGAAGCGGGTCAAATTGTTCTGCGCAGGTTTGAAAATCCCAAGGGACTTTTAGCTGCCGGGCAGAATATGTTTAAGGCCGGCTCCGCCGCCGGTGAACCTGTCGAAGAAGGAGACATGGGTGTAATACACCAGGGGTACTTGGAGAAGTCAAATGTAGATATACTTGAAGAGATGACCAGGTTGATTGAAGCTCAAAAGGCCTACTCGCTTAACGCCAGGACAGTAAGGACAGCAGATGAGATGTGGGGTATGGTCAATAATTTAAGAAAATAAAATAGTGAAGGAGTTTATTAATGCAGCCGGCAAAAGTAATAAAAGAGATACAAGTAGGCATTGCAGACTACAAAGTGGCGGCGGCACCAGACAGATTAATAACCCTCGGCCTGGGATCATGTGTAGGTTTAACTCTTTATGATCCCAGGATTAAGGTTGGGGGACTGCTGCATATAATGCTTCCTGACAGCACTCAGTTTAGGAACGTCAGCAAACCGGCCAAGTATGCTGACCTGGGAATACCTTTAATGATTAAAGAACTGGAGCGCAGGGGGGCAGCTGCAAGCCGCCTGCAGGCCAAATTAGCAGGTGGAGCCCAAATGTTCTCTGGAAAAGATGATAAATTTATTCTCAATATTGGACAGCGAAATGTAGATATGACTCGTAAAATATTAAAGGCAATGGGAATTAAAATAACGGCTGAAGAAGTAGGTGGAAACCGGGGACGCACCATGATCCTGGATCTGGCAAACGGAATGGTGACAATTCGTACCATAGGCTCACCAATTAAAGAGATATAACAGCAGAAGGAGATAAAGTGCATGGATTTTAATGAGTTTAAAAACCAGGTCCATAAATCCTTTGGCCTTGATCTTAACAGCTACAAAGAAAATCAGCTTCAGAGAAGATTAAGCAATCTGCTGGTAAGAAAAAAATTATCTGATTTTGGACAGCTGTTTACCGTTATTTCCCGGGATAGGCAGGAATACGTGAAATTTCTGGATTACTTAACTATTAATGTAACCGAATTTTTCCGGGATGTAAAAATGTTTAATATCCTGGAAGAAAGGGTGCTGCCTGAACTGCTTGCCAAAGGCAGGAAGTTAAAAATTTGGAGCGCCGCCTGTTCAATCGGTGCTGAGCCTTATTCAGTGGCAATAATTCTTGACCAGCTGACACCGGGGGTAACGCACCATATTGATGCCACAGACTTGGATCAGACTATACTGCAGAAGGCAAAAGAAGGCATATACACTGCCGATGCGGTGAAAAACGTGAGCAGCGAAAGATTAAAAAAATATTTCACAGTAAGGGGCGATAAGTATATAATCAATCAGCAGATTAAAGATAAAGTGGACTTCAGCCAGCATGATTTGTTAAAGGATAACTACCCCAGGGGATATGACTTGATACTCTGCCGCAATGTAACCATTTACTTTACCCGGGAAGCACAGGAGAAGGTAAACCGCAGATTTGTCGGTTCCTTAAACCCGGGAGGATATTTATTTATAGGCGGCAGCGAGACAATATTTAATTATGTGGAACTTGGTTTAAATAAAACATCCCCATGTTTTTACAAAAAGGTAGCCCATGCATGATTACAAAGGAGTTGAATTTTATGGGGGATTCTGTTGACAACAAGCTGTCTGACACCTACATGGATGTGTTAAAAGAAATTGGCAATATTGGAATTGGCAATGCCGCCACCTCACTGGCACAGATGCTGGATAAACGAATTGACATGGAAGTTCCCCAAACTAAATTTGTAACCTTAGAAGAAGCCATGAATCTGGTGGGGGGGCTGGAGGAAACCGTTGCCTGCGCTACACTGCGTATTGAAGGTGATATTCCCGGTCAAATACTGTTTGTATTTAATGAAAAAAGTGCCCTTCACCTGGTGGATATGCTGATGGGACTGGAAAAGGGCAGTACCAAGCAGCTGGATGACATGGGAGAGTCAGCAGTTAAAGAAGTGGCAAATGTACTGACCGGTTCTTTCCTCAATGCTATCAGTTCCATGACCCAGTTAAATATGGTTCCCACAGTTCCCATACTTGCTTATGACATGTTGGGAGCTGTTTTAAGCACCTCGCTCATTGCGGGGGGGTATATTGAAGAAAATATTTTAATGATTGAAACTGTATTATTTGAAAAGCAGGATTATATTAAAGGGCATTTCTTTCTTATTACAGAAGAACTATCATTAGAAAAACTTTTTAAAGCACTTGGGTTAACAATGAATTAAGCGGGAGGAAGAAGCAGTGAGCAAGAAAATTCTTATTGTAGACGATGCATCGTTTATGAGAATGATGATTAAGAATATTGTGACCAAAGCCGGTTATGAAGTTGTAGGTGAAGCAGAAAACGGCGCAATGGCTGTTGAGCTGTACAAGAAACACAGTCCCGACCTGGTGACCATGGATATTACCATGCCTGAAATGGACGGTATTGCGGCAGTTAAAGCCATCCGGGCCGTTGATCCCAACGCGAACATCATTATATGCAGTGCCATGGGGCAGCAGTCGATGGTAATGGATGCTATTCAGGCCGGTGCTAAAGACTTTATTGTAAAGCCATTCCAGCAGGACCGGATACTGCAGGCCATAGAGAGAGTGCTGAACAGGTAGACTGGGCAGCCGCAGGAAGGAGGGAGCTCTGTGAAGGATGTATTATCACAGGCAGAAATTGACTCGCTCCTGGAAGGTTTAATTTCGGGACAGGTTACTGCAGAAGATATAGAAGAGGACACAGAGCAGCAGAAGCTAAAAACTTATGATTTTAGGCGGCCCAACAAGTTTTCCAAAGAGCACCTGCGGACACTGCATGTACTGCATGAAAGCTACGCCAGGCTGCTGACCAACTTTTTATCGGGGCTTTTACAGGCAGAAATCAGCATTGAGGTGGCGTCGGTGGGGCAGTTTTCTTACGAGGAATTTACCCGCTCCGTGGTCAGCCCCACTCTTCTCACTGTTTTTAGGTATTCTTCCCACAAGGGAAATGCAGTGCTGGAAACAACCCCCCATTTCTTGATGCCGCTTATTGATCTGCAGTTGGGCGGGACCGGTGAAATGCCGGAAGAACTTAGGGAATTAACAGAAATAGAACTGTCGGTAGCCCGGAAATTAATTGGGAAGCTGCTGGAACAGCTGAGTGTAATATGGAAGGATATAATTAAGGGCAAACCTGAGATTGTTTCCACAGAGACAAATCCCCACCTGCACCAACTGCTGTCACCAAATGATATAGTACTGGTTATAACATTTTCTACCAATGTGGGAGAAGAAAACAGGGGATTGATGAATTTATGCCTTCCGTATAACTTTTTAGAACCGGTACTTTCAAAATTCTCGGTTAACCAGTTTTCCCAAATGTTCAACGAGCGGGAGCAGGCAGATATTAAGGCGGTAGAATACTGGCTGAATGCATCTGACGTGGAATTAATTGCTGCCGTGGGCAACGGCACCATTACTATAAAAGATTTCTTAGACCTGCAGGTGGGGGATGTTCTGCTGCTGGACCGTCAGCAGGGGCAGGATTTTGACCTCTATGTTCAGGATCAGCTAAAATTTAAAGTTCAGCCGGGCAGGCTGGGAAATAAACTGGCCGTGCAGGTTGTATCACTGGCGGAGGAGGCGTGGGAACTTGACGGATGATAAACTTCTAAATCAAGAAGAAATAGATCTATTGATGAAGGCACAGCTGGAGCAGGAGAGCGCTTCTGAGAAAACAGAAGAAAAAGCAGCTGTTTCAGAATCCAGGGAAGATGTTCTGGCACCGGAAGAAAAAGACGCCCTGGGTGAAATCGGCAATATAACCATGGGATCTGCTTCAACCACCCTATCAGAACTGCTAAATCAGAAGGTGAACATTACCAGTCCAAGGGTTTCAATTACTAACAAAAAAGAACTGCTGGGAAGTTTTAACGCACCGTATCTTACTATCAAGGTTGATTTTGTGGAAGGGCTGGAAGGCTTTAACCTGCTGGTAATGCAGGTACGCGATGCCCTGGTTATAGCTGATTTAATGATGGGGGGTGACGGCAGCCCCCAGGGCGAGGAACTGACGGATATGGAAATCAGTGCTGCCGCCGAGGCCATGAATATGATGATTGGATCGGCGGCCACTTCACTGTCACAGATGTTTGACAAATCAGTTAATATCTCCCCGCCAGTAACTGCAGTGCTGGAAGAAAGTAATAATGCTGACAGTGCTTTTCTTGGTGAAATAGAGGATGACCGGGATCTAGTTGTTGTATCTTTTAACATGAAGATTGGTGACCTGGTGGACACCGATATTATGCAGATTATGGGTATAGAAACGGCCAAGGAAGAAGCGGCTATGCTGTGGGGCAATGTAAACAGTATGGCCGGTGAAAGCCAGCCTCCGGCTGAAGAACCGGCAGGTGATCTTGACCAACAGGAGATTGACAGCCTTATTGGATCTATCCCCGAGGACAAACCGGAGCCAGCTGCACCACAGCCTAGAGCGGCACAGGCTGCACCGCAGCCGTCAGCAGGTTCAGCAGCAGTGGGACAGACCAGCGCAGGGGTTCAATCTCCTCCCCGCAACTTGGATCTGATCATGGATATTCCCCTCAAGGTGCAGGTTATTTTAGGACGAACGAGAAAGCCAATAAAAGAAGTGCTGAATATTGGACCCGGCACAGTGCTGGAATTACAATCATTAGCGGATGAGCCGGTGGAGATTTTAGTTAACGGTACACTGGTTGCAGAGGGAGAAGTAGTGGTGGTTAATGAGAACTTCGGTGTGAAAATAACTAACATTATCAGCCCTACCGAAAGGATTCAGAGGCTGGCAAAATGAAGAAAGGCGCCGCTGTGCCTTTTTTATTTACGTTTGCAAACTATCCTTTCCAGCCATTTCTTGGTGCAGACCCAATGTTATCAATATATAAGGCGTAGACCCTCTTGTTCTGCCACATAGCAAAAATTATGCGTACCCAAATATTAGCCAACGCTCT
>JACDOL010000019.1 GCA_017656165.1 Desulfotomaculum sp. | reverse complement strand
CTTCATGTAGGAATGAGAGAAGCTCAGCAGCAGATGTATAGATTACCATATAAAGTTGCTGGACCTAAAAAAACACAGTACCATCAAACACAGCACACAAACAGCAGCCAACAATCACAACACATTGATTATAATAATCCACCTGCTCAAGAAGAAGTTGACCAAAGCTAGTTTTTTATAAAACAAAAAAATATATGATTTCAGATTTTTATACCAATCTATAAACATAACAATATATACAAAATTATAATTCACAAAAGCCTTGATTTTATTCAAGGCTTTTGTAAGTTTAATAAAATACAGCAATATGAAAACAAATATTGAAGTCTCGGCATATTATGTTGCCTAGGAGGTGTTTTATATGAAGCAGGAAAATTCGATGAAACAGGCTGTTTTAGATAAAATTGAAGTTATGATTCCCCCTAGGATCACAATGCAGATAGCTGCTATAGCAGCAGAACGGGGCCGAACAATAAATGATGTAATTTTAGAAGCTATTAATGAATATATTGAAAAGTCAAAACAGTAACTTTACTAATCCGGGTTATGGAGTTATAATCATGACTAACTGATTAGATGTTAAGTAACCCGGAGGTGTTCTCCATGAACCGAGCAGTTGAAGTAGAACTACCGCTGCCGCAGTGCTATTATCCAGTAAAAGTTGGGACTAGGGGTATTATATGTCTCCGTTTTGGCTGTTCACCGGTATGTGTTAACTGCAAGTTTGCAAAACCCAAGAACACACCAGCATGTTATGCTGCATTACCTGGTTATCCTGACGAGTGTGTGTCTTCTTATTATTCACCTAAGTGTAAAACTTTTTGTAAATATGCTATAAAAGATTAAAAGCCGGAGTGTTAGTCTCCGGCTTTTTTTAACGCAGCGGCGGTAAGTTCTTTTTCATCCTTTCCATCTGCCGTAATTGAACACGGCGTATCTTACCACTGACGGTTTTAGGAAGTGAATCTAGAAATTCAATTTCCCTTGGATATTTATAAGGTGCAGTTGTTTTCTTTACATGATCTTTTAATTCCTGTATCAGTTCTACTGATGGATCATGCCCTTCAGAAAGAACTACAAAGGCTTTAACAATTTCTCCCCTTAATTCATCAGGACTGGCTACTACTGCTGCCTCAGCTACAGCAGGGTGTTCAATTAAAGCACTTTCCACTTCAAAAGGACCAACACGATAACCTGCTGTTAGGATAACATCATCCGCCCTACCAACAAACCAAAAATATCCATCTTCATCTTTAACCCCTCTATCACCAGTTACATACCACTGGCCCCTTCGTGTTGAGAGTGTCTTCAGGGGGTCTTTCCAGTATTCCTTAAACAAACCAGCAGGCTGTTCCGGCTCAATTTGAATGGCTATATCACCTTCTTTTCCGGGAGGCAGTTCTTTCCCTGTATCATCAATAATTGCCACTTTAAATCCCGGGGTGGGTTTTCCCATGGACCCCTGACGTACTTCTAAGCAGGGGAAATTAGCTAAAACTAATACAGTTTCAGTTTGTCCGTAGCCATCTCTGATAGTTAAACCGGTATGTTTTTTCCAATGATCTATCACCTCGGGGTTTAATGGTTCTCCCGCACCCACACAATGTCTTAAGGTGGAGAAATTATACTTAGAAAGATCTTCCAGAACAAGCATACGATAAATTGTTGGTGCAGCACAGAGAGTTGTTATAGGATACTTCTCCAACAGTTCTAGCATTCTCTTAGGGTTAAACTTGCCTACCTCATGATGAACAAATAAACATGTCCCTTGGTGCCAAGGGCCAAACAAACTGCTCCAGGCAGCTTTACCCCAACCAGTATCAGATAAATTCCAGTGCAGGTCATCTTCCCTAAGGTCCAACCAATACTTACCAGTAACCTTATGGGCATACGGGTAGCTAATGTGAGTATGTAAGGTCATCTTAGGGTAACCGGTTGTTCCGGATGTAAAGAATAATAAGGCTCCGTCATCACCTTTAGTTTTTACTGCCGGAAAGTCATCAGAGACTGCTTTTATGGCAGATCTATAATTAATCCACCCATCCCTTTCGCCAACTACTATTTTTGTTTTCAAGGATGGACAATTATCAGCTATTTCATCTACCTTCGCAGCATTGTTTTCATCTGTTATTACAGCTACTGCATCAGCAGATTTAATTCTAAATTCAATATCTTTGGCCGTTAATTGAATAGTTCCTGGACTAATTATCGCTCCCATTCTAATGCAGGCAACCATTGACTCCCACCATTCAATAAGCCGGGGCATTATAATTATTACACAGTCACCCTGCCTGACACCACTTTGTCTTAATACATTAGCAACACGCTTTGATTGTTCACTTATCTCTTTAAATGTGCGTTTAGTTTCATTTCCTTTGTCATCTACCCAAAACAAAGCCTGCTTGTTCGGATTTTCCGCCCACCGATCTACAACATCAGCAGCAAAATTAAAGTATTCCGGTATTTCCCATTTGAATTCACGATAAGTTTTTTCGTAGTCCATCATGTTATGCAGCTGTTCTGTCATGGTAGTCCCCCGTTCTAAAATTTTTATTTTATATTTTATAAAATTTATAGTGTCAGTTATTTGCACAGTGCATTTTCAGAATTTATTAAATAATTTTTTATTCGCTAAAGATATTATATTTCCTGCTGCAAAATAGGTAAAGAATTTTAGTATAGCTTAACATTTTTTCTATAAAAAATTAAGTTTTAATATATTAAAATGCATTTTGTTTTTCAGTTTTTTGCTGGTTGCAGAAGGAAAAAGACGCTGCAGGTCGAAAAAATATCTAGAATGCAAGAAATTGGAAAGGAGGCATTGTTTGTGGGGGATCCAGTAAATATAAAGGGAACCCGGGATGGCCTTGTAATTTTATTTGATTCCAGTGCTGATTATGAAGAAATTAAGAATTATTTACATAAAAAAATGAAATCGGCAAAAGGTTTTTTTAAAGGAGCTAAATTTACGCTGCATAATCAGAATAAAATTCCAGAAACTCAAAGAACTGAACTGGAACATATATGCTCACAATACGGTTTAATTCGTTCTGATAAAGAGATACAACTCCCTTCATTTAATAATATAAAGTCGTCACATAATGAAAGTTTGTATGAAAATAAGAAAGGCAGCAGTTCAAAACCTCCTGAAGAAAATACATTATTAATCAGACGCACACTAAGAGCCGGGCAGAGTATAAAATATAATGGTAATGTCGTGGTAATGGGTGATGTTCACCCCGGGGCAGAAATTATTGCAGGAGGCAGTGTTATGGTACTGGGTCGCCTCAGTGGAGTAGTACATGCTGGTGCCACAGGTGATGCCGCTGCTAAGGTTATGGCTAATAAATTGTGTCCCATACAGCTTCGAATTGGTTCGGCAATTGCTACATCTCCTGATGAAGAACCCCAGTATCCGGAAATAGCAAGAATTTGCAATGGTCAGATACTGGTAGAAAAATTTAATCCATCTAAAGTACAGTAGACATAATAACAGTAAGATAATATAAATGAGACTCACACTGCTTTTAGCGAGAGTCTCATTTATAAGTTTTAACATAAATTATTAACTGCAGCCAATATACCTGCTATAGACTTTGCATCTTCTATTTCCCCACTGCAGATTTTTGTAACTGCCTCTTTTAGGGGAACTTTTTTAACTTGCACAAATTCATCTTCATCCAGCTGCTGTCCTTGGTAATATAATTCATCAGCCAAGTATATATGCAGTATTTCATCACTAAATCCGGGGCTGCTGTAACATGAAAACAATTTTTTGAGCCTACCAGCAACCATGCCTGTTTCTTCCAGCAATTCTCTCTTAACACATTCATCCGGGGATTCCCCCGGATCAAGCTTACCAGCAGGAATTTCTAAAAGGATTTTACCTACTGGATGGCGGTACTGTCTAACCATTATCACTTCCCCACTGCTGGTAACAGGTACTACTGCTACGGCACCGGAATGTTCCACAACTTCCCTGGTAGAAAAATTTCCATTTGGCAGTTCTACTGAGTCAACCCTCAAATTAACTACTTTTCCTTTGTGGATCATCTGGGATGATATGGTTTTTTCTTCTAATTTCAAAATTAATCACTCCCCATTTATATAGTCGGTGTACAGTTTCTGGCAGGAGTTAGTTTATAAACGTAGAAATAAAACACTTAGATATATTATAACATAAGTTTCCTATATTACTCATGTTTTACAATCCTAAGGAAAGGAAGAAAACTGTTGGCAGCCAAAGTTGGCATTCCCCGTACTCTTTTCTATTATGTATACTTTCCAATGGTAGAAACATTTTTAAAAGAATTAGGAGCTGAACCGGTAGTATCGTCAAAAACTTCACGGAAAATTTTAGATGATGGAGTACGTGAAGCACTGGCCGATGCTTGCGTTCCTGTTAAAATTTTTTTTGGACACGTACAGGATGTAAAAGATAAAATAGATTTTTTATTTGTTCCGCGAGTTGTTTGCTTAAATGGCAGAACTATTTACTGTCCTAAATTCTTAGGCCTTCCTGATATGATAAAGCATACTTTTGATCAGCTTCCTGAGGTTATTGATACACGTATTGATGTAAGGGACGATCGCTTCGCAGTTTGGAAAGCATTTTACATGCTCGGAAAGAAATTCACAAACAGCACTGCAAAGATCTTTTTTTCCTACAACAAGGCAAAAAGGGTTTTAAAATTGTACCATAAACTGCTAAAAGAAGGGTTATCCCCCGAGGCAGCAATGAATAAATTAAAATCAAAGGATTATAACATTAAACCAAATCATCAATCTTTATTAAAATTTGCTGTCCTTGGATATCCATACATAGTTCATGATAAATATATTAGTGTTAATTTGCTGGATAAATTAAACAAATTAGGAGTTGAAACAATCACTCTTGAACAAGTCCCCCTAAATATTATCAAAAATACTAAAACAGATATTCCCAAAGACATGTTCTGGACCTTTAGCGATATGGTATTAAAAGCAGCATATCACTTTTTTAATAGAGGTACTGTTGATGGAATTATTCATCTTACTGCTTTTGGCTGTGGTCCTGATTCAATGGTAGACAAGTACATGGAATTAAAATCAAAAAATCACCCCCATATTCCATTTATGAGTGTTACCATTGATGAACACAGTGGTGAAGCAGGAATGTATACACGCCTTGAAGCCTTTGTAGATATGGTAAAGCGTAAGAAAGAGGCGGTTAATAATGCGTAAAGTAACATTTCCCCATATGGGCCATTCTTACATAGCTTTTAAAATGTTAATGGAAGATATGGGTAATGAGGTAATATTACCGCCCCGCCCAAGTAAGAAAACTTTAGATTTAGGTGTAAAGTACGCACCTGAATTTGCCTGCCTGCCTTATAAAATACTGCTGGGAACATACCTGCAGACAGCGGAAATGGGAATGGATACCATTGTTACATCTGGTGGAGCCGGGCCCTGCCGTGCCGGTCATTACGCACATCTGCATAAAGCTATACTGCACGACCTGGGATATAATGTAGACCTCGTTTGCTTTGAAGCGCCAAAAAAACATCCTATAGATTTTTACCGCAAAGTGCAAAAGCTAAATAGTGCTAAATTGTCAGTTCTATCTATTATAGAAGCCATTAAAAGGGGATGGCATAAATTAAAAGCCCTTGACCATATGGAAAAACTCAGTCATAAAATTAGACCCAGGGAACTAAAGCGGGGAACTACGAGCAAAGTATACAAAATGACTCAATTATGGCTTGATGAAGCCCGTACTCATAAAGAAATTGAAGAAGCTGAAGCTGAGGGTATAAAAGCATTTAATAATATACCCCAGGACCCAAATCGTGAAGTTTTGAAAGTTGGTTTAGTGGGGGAAATATATGTTTTACTTGAACCAGCAAGCAACTTAGAAATTGAAGAGACACTAGGTCACATGGGAGTAGAAGTTGAAAGATCAATGTTTTTAACGGGGTGGACCAGGGATAATCTGGGGAAAGGAACAGAAGAATTAATTTCTGTAACAGATGCTGCAAAACCCTATCTGCCTGAATTAATAGGGGGACATGGGAGGGACACAATAGGTCATACAGTTCTATATGCTAAGCGAAAATTTGATGGTGTTATTCAGTTAGCTCCTTTTACCTGTATACCAGAAATAGTTGCTAGAACTATTTTGCCAAAAGTTAGTATAATACATGACATTCCAGTACTGACATTCTTCCTCGACGAACAAACAGGAAAAGCCGGTATGGTTACTCGTTTAGAAGCCTTTGTAGACTTGCTTCGTCGTAAAAAACAAAATACAAAATTAAATCAGGCTGCTGCATTATCATAATAATTAATTAGTAATTGTAACAAAAATTGGGGATGGGAAGGATTAAAAATGAAAGCATATTTAGGGGTAGATGTCGGATCAGTAAGTACTAATGTTGTTATAATTAATGATCAATTAGAAGTACTGGCAAATTTATATTTACGGACCAACGGTCGTCCTATAGAAACAATTAAGAAAGGTTTAAAAGAAGTAGTAAATAAGTTAGATTCCGATATTGAAATTGCCGGTGCAGGCACAACAGGAAGCGGCCGGTACCTGGCAGGAGTTATGATTGGAGCAGATGTTATTAAAAATGAAATTACGGCCCATGCAGTTGCTGCCTCTTCAATGGTTCCTGGAGTACAAACAGTTTTAGAAATTGGCGGGCAGGACTCTAAAATTATAATACTTCGTAACGGTATTGTTACAGATTTTGCCATGAACACTGTCTGCGCGGCTGGCACAGGTTCTTTTTTAGATCAGCAGGCAGCTCGTTTAAATATACCAATATCCGACTTCGGTTCCCTGGCATTAAAGTCAAAAAATAAAATCCGCATTGCTGGCCGCTGTACCGTATTTGCGGAATCAGATATGATACATAAACAGCAAATGGGGCATTCAATTCCGGATATAATTAACGGCCTGTGTGAAGCATTGGTACGAAATTATTTAAATAACGTGGGAAAAAGCAAAGAAATTTTACCCCCTGTTGTCTTTCAGGGTGGAGTTGCTGCGAATGTTGGAATTAAAGCAGCTTTTGAGCGAGAACTAGGGCTTCCTGTGATAGTGCCCAAGTATTTTAATGTTATGGGGGCATTAGGTGCAGCTCAACTGGCTAAAGAGGAAACAGTTAAAACTGGCCGCACTAAATTTAAAGGGTTTGCCATCACCAACCTTCCTTATTACACCAGCAGTTTTGAATGTGATGGATGTTCTAACGCCTGTGAGATAGTTGAAATTTTTGAAGAGGGTAAGGTGATCGGACGCTGGGGCAACCGCTGCCCCAAGTGGGACCTGGTAGAAAGTTAAATAAATGAGGGCCCATAATGGGCCCTTTTTACCTGCGAATGGC
Organism: Desulfotomaculum sp.; assembly: GCA_017656165.1. GTDB lineage: Bacteria > Bacillota > Desulfotomaculia > Desulfotomaculales > Desulfohalotomaculaceae > Desulforadius. The sequence goes on along the minus strand of JACDOL010000019.1, from coordinate 22,240 downwards.
AGTAATATCATAAAGGACATCAAACAGAAAAAAGGCGGTTCTGCTACAATAGCCTGCTCATAATATCCCCTCATTTATAATTATTAAGCTGGTTTATTAATTTTCCTTAGGTACTGTAAAAGTAAATTTACTTCCTTTTCCTACGGTACTATTTACACTTATTGTTCCCCCGTGCATATCAATGATTTTCTTACTTATTGCTAAACCCAGGCCGGTTCCCGCTCCTACCCTGGCCCGTGACTTGTCAACCTTGTAAAATTTCTCCCAAATTAAAGGGATATCATCTTCAGGAATGCCCGGTCCTGTATCACAGATGCTTACTGCTACAAAGTTATCTTTTTCTTCTGCCAGAACAGATATTTTATCTCCTTCACCACTTACTCTTAGTGCATTATCCAGGAGATTTATTATTACCTGGGCCAGCCGATCCTCATCGCCTATGACATTAGGCAGTTTAACTGGTAATTGTGTCTCTACAGCAGCACCTTTTTCCCTAGCAATAGAATTAATACCATTTACTGCGCGCTGTATTAACAGCTTTATATTTACAGGAACATAATTTAATTTTACCTGTCCTGTTTCTAAGCGGCGCAGGTCAAGCAGGTCATCAACAAGCCGCCTGAGTCTCAACAGTTCAGCATGAATGTAACTTAAATATTTCTGCTTTTCATTATTATTTTTTGCTAAACCATCCTGAAGTGCCTCAGTATAAGCCTGGATAATAGTCAGCGGTGTTCTCAGCTCATGTGATACGCTGGCCACAAAATCCCGCCGGGCCTGATCCAGCTTTTCTAAGGTTTCTATTTTTTCTTTTAATTCTGCAGAAAGCCTGTTAAACGAATTGGCCAGCATTCCAATTTCATCATTACTCTTAATGTGAAGTTTTTTGCTGTAGTTCCCTTGAGCCATATCTTGAGCTGCGTTATTAATTTTTAAAAGAGGCCTCACCAGTGTTCGTGATAAAAAAAGGCTCAAAAGAGTGGCCAGCATAATACCTCCAATGCCAGTATATACAGCTACATACTGCAGCGCTCTTAAACGTGTAGTAATAACAGGAATTGAAGCATGTAGAAGTAGTACTCCGGAAACTTTGTTTTCTTTAATTACAGGTACTCCAACTGTAAGTGTTTCTGTTTCAAACCAGGGCGATCTTCCTATTTGAGTAACTGTCTCACCATCTAAAACTTTTTTTAAGCTTACCAGCGGCCAGTTCTGTGACCATGGGGCAGCGCTATGATTGTTTCCCATCATGTGCCCATGCCATCCTCTTCTAACGCTACCACCCTGGCTGTACAAAAGTCTGCCCTGCCTGTCTAAAAGCATAACATGCACCCCGGCTGCACTGGCTGTGTCCTCAATTTTGTAGCGTATTAAATCAGTTTTTTCTTCCTTTGCAATATCTTCTGCTAAATTTTTAGCTGCATTTATAAGCTGATCGGTCTGCTGCTGGTAATAAGTATGTTTAAGCAGGCTTGACTGTATTAGTACTGAAAAACCTAATACTACCAGCACCAGCAATGTAATGGAGAGCCATAACTTAGTTACTATGCTGTTTAAACCCATCATTTTTAGCTTCAAATTTATATCCCACACCCCAAACTGTTTCAATATAACGTTTCCCGTTTATCTTTGCTAGTTTCTCTCGCAGCCTATTTACATGTGTATCTACGGTTCTCAGATCCCCGTAATAATCATACCCCCACACGCTTTCCAGTAATTGTTCCCTGGTATATGCTCGTCCAGGAGATTGTGCTAAGTAGTACAGCAAATCAAATTCTTTAGGTGTTAAAGCCACCTGCTTTCCATTTATAACAACTTCCCTGGCATCAGGGTCAATGGTCATGTCAGCATACTTAATTTTTTGTTTGCTTCTTATATTTAATTTTAGAGAAGTTTCTGTCCTTCTTAGAACTGCCTTTACCCTGGCCACTACTTCCCTGGGACTAAAAGGCTTAACAATATAATCATCAGCTCCCAATTCCAAGCCAAGCACACGGTCAAATTCATCTCCCCTGGCAGTCAGCATTATAACTGGAACACTGCTGGTCTGCCTAACATTCCTGCATACCTCCCAGCCATCTAGGCCGGGGAGCATTAAATCTAGAATTATTAAATCATAATTGTTTCCCTTTATCATTTCCAACGCCTGCTGGCCATCAGATGCTTGGTCCATTTCAAAACCTTCATTTTTCAAATATAGCCCCAGTACATCCCTGATCTTCTTTTCATCATCAACTACTAAAATTTTTTTTCTCATCATAAATTCCTCACAATTAAATTTATTAATATTTTATCTGTTTAACATAATTAAAGTCAAAATAAAAAAACTGTCTTATCGCCGCTGCATCAAAACTTATGCTTTTGGATAGTGAAAAAAAACCAAAGGAAAACCTTTGGTATACTTTAATAAAATCCAAGTAAACTGCATATTTTCAAGGCTATACGAACAGGTAATGGCATAAACATTTTTTCCAGCTGCCTTTTTTCCTGCTGCAGCCTATCTAATTCTTGTTGTAATAGTCGTATTGATTTTTTAAGTTCTTCTTCCTTCTCCAATGCTTCTTTTAAATCATTAGACATATTATTTAAATCCTGATATAAACTTCTTTCCTCCAACTCACTTTTTTCCCTAACACGCTCCAATTTCTGTTTTAAATCCACAATTTCAGTCTGTAATTCAGCAATACGAGTAGTATAGTGTTCTTTAAGCTCAGCTATTTTAGCTTTATTGGCCCGGTCCCTGTCCTTATACTGCTGTAATTTGGAAAACAAGGTTTCCAGACTTGCTTGATTTTTTTCATTATATTCTTTCAATTTTTTTATTTCTCTATCTCTTTCCTCTGTTCGCCTTACCCAAATTCTGCACTGGTGCAGTATACTGTTAGCCTTTTTTTCCATCTTAGCTAATTGTTCTCGATACCTTAGTATTTCCTTCTTTCTCATTGATAAAAGAAGGTCTTTTTCAGACAGTTGAGTTGCTAAGTGGTGATATTGATCGGCAATTGATACCCTTTCAGCCACAGCTGCCGCAGCCTCCCTTTGAGCTGCTGCAGCTTCTTCCAGCTGTTTTTTAAGGTTATTTATTTTGATATTCCAGCGTTCACGATCGTAAGCCCACTTTTGTTTTTGCCGCCGTAAAATGCCAAGGTATCTTTTTACCATGCTGTCATGCAGCAGGTGTAAACTTTTGTTGTAAGTATAAACGTCATTGGATTTCTCGAAATAAGGAAACTTATCTAACAGCTGCTTTACAGCTTCAGCAGTAATAGGCATCCAAGCCTGAACAGTTTCCACTAGCTCCTTATGAGACATACCAGCTGGCTGGGATTTTAATGCTTTAATGACTAAGTGTTTTAACGAGTATATTTCAGGCTCATTGCTCCATTCCGTTAATCCCCAGTTCCCATCTTCCAGCTGAACAAAACGACCATCCGTAAATAAAGATGCCTCTTCTGCCAATTTTTTTGCCTTGGTTTTCTTGGCCCTTGTATTTTTCGTTACTTCTTTAATGCTCATTGGTTGTTTTTTTCTCTGCAGTGTTTTATAAAAATTATTATTTTCTTTTACACCTTCAGTATTTAAATACCACAATCCACTGTTATCTTCATAAAAGCACGGGTTCTGATTTAAACATAGTTGAACCTTTTCTTCAATTTGAGCTAAACTATAATCCTGCAGCATCTTTTGATGAACATAAGGTGCTATTTCACTGGCTGATAATCCATCAAGAAAGAACAATGTTTTCTTTAGCACATCCGTTAGTGAACTGAGTTTCCCAGCCACTTTACCACCATCACCTTCCTTATTATTATATATATGGCAGCGCTTACAATATTAACCTATTATATATATTCACTATTTAAACAGATATCCCTCTGCAATTCAATAAATAATTTCCATTATTTTACAACATACTTCTACACATTGGCACATGGTAATTGCAGCTAAAAATTAGCAATAGTGTTGTAATTGATATTACAGTTAGAATATAATGTAAGGGGATGTTAGAAAGAAATACATATGATTGCTTTGAAAAGGTGATGGAGTTGAATATGACTTTTTACGATCCTAATGAAAAAAATATAGACCAAAAGCAGATTCAAGTTGTTAAAGGATTAATTTTTACTCCTGATGGGGATGTAATACACCTGGAAGGCCCTGTTTCCGGGGAATATATATCAAGACTGACAATGCATGAAGGGTTGAATAATTTTCGTCCTGCTAAAAACCAGCAGGAAGCTTTAGTTACCATTACCAACTTACCCAATGGTAGAGTATTTATCGCCCGCCACAATAAAGAAATTATAGGTTATATAACCTTCCATCACCCCGATGAATACAGCCGGTGGCATAAGCACCCTTGGGTACTAGAATTGGGAGCAATTGAAGTTACAAAAAAGTGGCGTAAATACAGGGTAGCATACCATTTGCTGCAGGAGGCCTTCAGCAACAGCTTTGTAGAGGATTTTATAATTATTACCATTGAATACTGCTGGCATTGGGACTTACGCGGCAGCCAGCTTTCTATATGGGAGTATCAAAAAATGCTGACTAAATTGTTTGCCAGTGTTGGTATGAAAAAACGGGCCACCGATGATCCTGATATTTTAGAACACCCTGCAAACGTTTTAATGGTTAGGCATGGAAAAAATGTTCCTAAAGAAGCTATACAGCGTTTTGAAGAGTTAACATTTAGAAGCAAATATTTATAAAGCCTTGAGATATTAATATTTATCTCAAGGCTTTTTATCATACTTTATTAAAAACTGTAGTTAGGTGCTTCCTTAGTAATATTAACACTATGCGGGTGGCTTTCACGCAGTGCTGCATTAGTAATTCTAATAAACTTTGCTTTAGTCTGCAGTTCTTTAATATTTTTACAACCGCAGTACCCCATTCCAGCTCTTAAACCACCTATTAACTGAAAGACAGTTTCAGACAGCGGTCCTTTATATGGTACACGTCCTTCTACTCCTTCAGGAACAAGTTTAAGAGCATTTTCCTGGAAATACCTTTCCTTACCGCCTTTCTTCATGGCACCAAGGGAACCCATTCCCCGGTATACTTTATAACTTCTGCCCTGGTATATCTCTATTTCCCCAGGACTCTCCTCCGTTCCGGCCAGCAGGCTCCCCAACATTACAACATCTGCACCAGCGGCAATTGCCTTAGTAATATCACCAGAGTATTTTATACCACCATCAGCAATTATTTGTATATCATGTTTTTTAGCTTCCTGGGCACATTCATAAACAGCTGTAATCTGTGGTACGCCAACACCGGCCACTACCCTGGTAGTACATATAGAACCTGGCCCAATCCCCACTTTAACTGCATCGGCTCCAGCTTCTATTAGAGCTTTAGTAGCTTCTGCTGTTGCAACATTTCCTGCAATTATATCTACATCAGGATACTTTTGCTTTATGTATTTTACTGTTTCAATTACAGCTTTTGAATGCCCGTGGGCAGTATCCACCACAATTGCATCTACTTTAGCATTTACTAAAGCGTCAACACGGTCAGGTGTTTCTGATGAGACACTTACAGCTGCAGCTACAGCCAATCTTCCACGGCTGTCTTTTGTTGACAGCGGAAATTGTTTTGCTTTCTCAATATCTTTTATAGTGATTAAACCTTTGAGCATGTAGTTTTCATCAACAATGGGTAATTTTTCAACCTTATGCTTTCTCAGTATTTCTTTAGCTTCTTCTAATGTAGTCCCTACCGGGGCAGTTACTAACCGGTCCTTGGTCATATAACGACCAATGGGTTCATTGTAATCTTTTATAAAACGCAGATCTCTATTTGTAATAATCCCAACAAGCTTTCCATTCTCAGTTATGGGGACACCTGAAATTCTATAACGGGCCATTAATTCTTCTGCTTGGTTAATAGTATCTTCAGGTGATAGATAAATGGGATCCCAAATAACACCATGTTCTGAACGCTTAACACGGTCAACTTCAAGAGCCTGTTCTTCAATAGACATGTTTTTATGAATTACTCCAATACCGCCGTTGCGGGCTATGGCTATTGCCATTTTAGACTCTGTGACCGTGTCCATAGCTGCACTCATTAATGGTATATTTAATTTAATCTTTTTTGTAAGAGTTGTTGAAGTATCAACATCCCTTGGTAAAACTTCAGAAGCGGCCGGTATTAGTAATACATCATCAAAAGTTAACCCTTCTTTAACAAATTTTTCAGAGTACAAAAATTCCACTCCTTTCTATATGAAATCTAATAATTTGGTATTATAGCACATAAAACATATTAAATAAAGCACTAAAACTTTAATTTTATGTTTACCATTTGCGAATGTACCATCTTTTGGAATATAATACTTTATTTATAATCCATGGAGTTAAATATTTATCTATTAACATTCTGGTTGGCGGAAATAATAACAAAAGCCCTGCAGCATCTGTTATCAATCCTGGTGTTATTAATAAAAGTCCACCGGCAAAAACATAAAGTCCTTCCAATAACGGCTGCGTGGGTGGTATACCAGCAGCAATATCCTGTTTAATTCTATGTACTACTGCAAACCCCTGGCTACGGACCATTAAAAATCCTATTAGCCCCATAATAATTAATATACCCAGGGTTGTCCAAAAGCCAACATAACTTCCAATTTTAATTAAAATCATTAATTCTATTAAGGGAATAAATATAAATAAAAACAATAATTGAGGAAACAGTGCAATCCCTCCAACCGGCCATCGTTTTCTCCGATAAATACCTCGGCTAAGCCAAAGCTTATCTTTCTGGTAATGTGAAAAAAGGGGCCGGGCGGCCCCTAATTCTAATCTTGCCCTATAGTTGAACCTATTCCATATCTCATAAAATGATCCTTAAGATAACTAATTGTCTTTTCTGTCACTCCAAATTCACTGGCCATTTCAGCATCAGTTTTGTTATTTTTCAACCCATCAATAAATCTATCAAAGTCTATACCTACTTCTTCTGTTTTAGTGACTAGGCTTGTCTCAGTAGTCCAAGGTACCCTTGAACGAATATATTCTTCCACCGCCAACACTCCTTTGTATTATTTAATGTGTAAATATATTTTGTTCCAAAAAGTTGGCGGTTATGTTCTTTTTACTCATTTTCATTTAATAATTTAGCAGTGGCATATATACGCAGCTCATCCGTAATAACTACTACTTCTGCTTTTAAAACATACCTTCTACCTTCACTTTCAAATTCCCTTCCATTAACAATCCTTGGAATCAAATTATAATCAACACTTTTTATTTCCTGTCCTTTTAACGGAAGTAAAAGCTGGTTAATTTTTTTCTCCCCATCCAAAACCACACTAGTTTCTTCATAACTGGGGAGGTTATCTTTATTAACAACCTCTACCACTGGTTCTATGTCAGTAATAATTTTTTTCTTCTGCTGCTGCTCCAGCTGTTTTTCCAGTTCTTCTAAATCATCACGGGCGCTTCTTAACTCTTCTTCCAGGGCACGATTTTGGGCAGTCAATTCTTCAAATTCCTTACTAAAAAACATATTCATTCCAGACCCGCCAATAATTATACCAATTACTAAAGATGCCAGCAATCTTATAATTGAAGCATTCAATTTTTACCCCCTGCCAGATATAAAATTAAAAAATATCCTACCTGCGCCCCGGCAAAACCGCTTATAACATATAAAAACTGCTTTAAAACAGCTCTAATTTCACCATCAAATATACCAGACTCCAGCACTTCAATAGCAGTAAATGTTCCTCCTATTGCTGCTACAATGGCCCAAATTTTTATTTCACCTGCCAATCTTACCATGGTTGTGGCTGGCGGCTGCCGGACCAGGATTGCAGAAGCAGAACCAATAAGAGATGCTCCCAGCACCACACCCAGGGCTGTAAAAAAAATGATGACCATCTTTTGTTCAAAGGTCACCCGGCTCCCTCCCGTTAACTATTAAGCCTTTATACAATGTATTTTAGAAATATAATTATTATGCTAAATTATTATCGCCGGGTAGTTATTAAGTATCATAAATAATGAGCCCCTTAAGCAGTCTCAGTTATCCTTTAGGCTGATAGAACTACTTAAGGGGCAGTAGGCATTTTAAACCATACTAGTGTCGTACCTGGTAATCTATCTCCCTTTTCTCCCAGGTGCGCAGTTTTACTTTGTTACCATCACTCTCTAAAATATATTGTGGTAAAACAGGAGTTTTGCCATATCCCTGTGGGGCATTAATAATATAAGTAGGGACCGCCAGTCCCGAGGTATAACCACGCAGTTTTTCCATGATCTCCAAACCTTCATCAACAGAAGTAATAAAGTGACTTGTTCCTGTTACCTGCTTAGCATGGAAAATATAATAAGGCCTTATTCTTACTTTTAAAAGGGCATGATTAAGTTTCTTCATTACATTAGGATCATTATTAACCCCTTTTAAAAGTACTGCCTGGTTACCCAGTACTGCACCTGCTTTTATGAGCATGTCCGCAGCTTTACCAACTTCCGGGGTAACTTCTCTTGGATGGTTAAATTGTGTATTAATATATATTGGAGGATACTTTTCTATTATGGAACACAATCCCGGAGTAATGCGCTGCGGTAGAGTAACCAGGGTTCTTGTTCCCAGTCTTTTAATCTCAACATGCTCAATTTTATCCAATTCGCCCAGCAGCCAGTCTAACATGTTATTTGAAAGCATCAGTGCGTCACCGCCGGTGATAAGTACATCCCTGATTTCCGGGTTTGCCCGGATATAATCAAGAGCCTCCTGCAGCACTTCTTTTGGTTTATGAGTATCAATTTCTCCAATATTGCGGCGTCGCTGGCAGTGACGGCAGTACATAGCACACTGGTTGGTCACATTAATAATTAATCTATCTGGGTAGCGTCTTGTAATGGCTGGTGCCGGCGATGTAAATTCCTCACCCATAGGATCATCCACGCCGTAATTGTCGGTTATTTCCGCCATAGTAGGTATTGACTGCAAATATATTGGATCCTTATCATTGGGTTCCAACATCAAGCTTGCATAATAAGGAGAAATAGCCCAGCGAAATTTTTTACCAACACTATCTATAATTTCTGCCTGCTCGTCAGAAATATCAAAAATTTTTCTAAACATTTCTGTGTCTTTAATACGATTAGCTATCTGCCATTTCCAGTCATTCCAATTCTCTTCAGTTCCTCCTAACACTTCAAGTATACGCTTTTTTTGCTGCTGAACCTTATCTTGGATATCAAACCCTGTAAATATTTTATCTTTTACTTGAAGGTAATCCTCAATCCTACCACGCAGTTCTTTAGCCCTTTCTAAAGCAATTTTACGCTTTTCTTCAGTTGTTAATTCTTTTTTGGAGCTGAATTCCATAATAAATCCCTCCTTCTTTTTTATTCTATAATTTTGATATAAATTAGTGTTTTTTTTCAAATTAAAAACCCCATTTAAAGTATGGGGTTTTAGGAATATTTTAGTAAGTTGGTCTCATTAAAGACACTCTTCATTAAAAACCAACATTTATAAAGCCTGCTTAAGTATTTACTAAAATACTTTTCCAAAATCACCCCAAAATCTGATTTTCCTTGTCACTTCTTAATTATAGCATTTTTTTAAATTACCTGCTAGGCTGCACCATAAGGATCTTTTTAATGCTAATAACTGCAGTTAAATAATTCAAGTATTCCTTGTTTTATATCTCCATCAGGGAAATAAATTATAGTTAAAGAGCAATTTTTCATCTGCAGCCGCCAATATTCATTTATACTTATCCCCAGCACATAACAAATAATAGAACGTACTACACCACCATGAGTTACTACCAGTACATTTTCCCCGGGATGCTGGTTAATAATTTTAATAATTGAATCTACAACCCTGTTTACCAGATCAGATAAAATTTCACCACCTGGAATGCGAGTGTTGGAAGGATCTTTCCACCATTTTTTTACAACATCTTCATACCGGTGTTTTATCTCTTCTACTGTAAGTCCTTCCCAGTCCCCAAAATTTATTTCTCTTAATTCTTCCCTGCAGATAACAGGAATATTTAAATTTGAAGTAATTATTTCTGCAGTTTCTCTAGCCCTGCTTAAATCACTTGCATAAACAGCACTTATATTAAATTTCTGCAGGTTAAGTGCTAGTCGCTCAGCTTGTTCTCTTCCTACATCTGATAGAGATACATCCGTATGTCCTTGAAATTTATTTGCAGCATTCCATTCGGTTTCGCCATGCCTTACTAAAAAAAGCCTTGTACCCATTATTTCCTCCCTATATCTTAGATGCTAGGGACTTAATTTCTATTGGAATACCAGCCACCACTAGATAAACTTCATCGGCGTATTGTGCCACCACCTGGTTAGCCCTTCCGGCAACATCCCTAAAAGCTCGTCCCAGTTTATTATTCGGAACCAGTCCCAGACTTACTTCATTAGCAACTATAATTACTTCAGCTGAGGAATTAGCAGCAATTTCTGCCAACTTTTTTACCTCATTTAAAATATGGCTCTCTTTTTCCGGCCATGAGATACCTGGAGAAGAATTGCTGGCGTTAAGCAGAAGATTGGATAACCACAAAGTCAAACAATCTATTAAAATCACTTCATCTTCCTGACTGTGCTTATTTATTACATCAATAAGGTTGGTTGTTTCTTCAATAGTTTTCCAATGCTGAGGCCGGGATAAACGATGAAGCGCCACTTTTCTAGCCATTTCATCATCTAAAACCGCCGCAGTGGCCACATAAGTTACATTATCACTAATACTTCCAGCAAGCTTTTCGGCAAAACTGCTTTTCCCGCTGCTGGCACCACCAATAACCAATGTTAAATTTCCCCTACCCATTAGCCCCACTCTCCTAATATTATAAAAATACAATGTGTTTTAAAAAGCATTTCAATAATAAAGGATTAAACTCCTTCTTTTCTTTACGTATACATATTTATCAATATAAAATTAAATCTATAATATTATTATATATTTATTTTAATTAGGGAGTTAAATGAGATAACGATGTTACTAAATAGGATAAAACAGTTTTTTTCAGCAATTACTAGTAAAATAACACCCCAGGATATAAATTTTATTAATAAATATCTAGACTTTCATGAACAACAACTATTTTGGCAGATGGATACTCCTACTCAAAGACACTGTTTAAACGTAGCATATACCTGCCTCATTTTGTCAAAAAAATATCCTGAGGTAAACAAATATATATTAATTAAAGCTGCATTGCTTCATGACTGCGGTAAAAAAGCTGGTGAAGTGAATACATTTCACAAAGTAGTAATAGTTGTAATAAATTCTCTTTTTCCAGGTTTAGCAGCACTTCTAAAAAGATTAGGTAAAAACAAAAAAAACAACACTCTTTTTAGAGCATTCTATATCCAATCTATTCATGATAAGAGGGGTGCTGGCTTTGCCAATGATATTAAGCTGGACAGCAGGGTTGTTAACTTAATATTACTGCACCATACTTATGTAGAAAATAGTGACCTGGAATTAAAAATACTGCAAATGGCCGATAATGCAAATTAATAAAAGTAAATCGCTTCGCTCAAACATACTGGAAAAGTATTTTCCTCAACAATAAAATATCCCCGGTACCTGTCACCCGGGGTAATATTTTGTCATTATTTCTTAATATTAACAGTTATTACCTATTTGTGTATAAATCTGTGGATAATTATTATTTTGTACTCTGATATGATGATTTATCTGTAAGTTTAGACTCTAATTCAACAATTTTTTTATTCTTGTTTAATAGCCACTTTGCATATCTATAGTTGCTTTGGTGCAGCTTTCTGTTCTCTCTTTCTAATTTAGATAAAAGCTCATTTTTTTCCCGCTCAATTTTTTCTATTAAATTCATTAATACTCTCCGACTTAACCTTAATTGTTCTACTTTGCCCTCTAATTCCTGCACCCGATTTTGCAGATAACGAACGTATTCTTTTTCGCTCAATAAACCACCGCCCTTATGCCTGCATCTAACCGTATTATATGCTAAACGGGCGGAAAATAGACATTAGCTGGTTAACGTTTACCAATGTTAAAGTTATTCTTAATCCTAATAACAGCTTCTTTTAATTTTTCTTCCGGCTGAACTAAAGCAATACGTACATAACCTTCACCCTGTTGGCCAAAAGCAACGCCTGGTATAACAAGAACTCCTGTTTTCTCTAACAGTTCAATGGCAAATTCTCGAGATGATTTATAATTACTGGGAAGAGGTGCCCATACAAACATAGATGCCTGAGGTTTAGGCATTGACCACCCCAGTTCCCTCAAACCATCCACTAAAACATCTCTACGCCGTTGATATATACGAGTATTCTCTAAAACACAATCCTGGGGCCCACTTAAAGCAGCAACAGCCCCTTCTTGGACAACAGTAAAGACACCATAATCAATATTTGATTTAATTTTGGCCAGTTCTTTAATTACATCAGCATTGCCAACAGCAAACCCACAGCGGCAGCCAGCCATATTATATGTTTTTGAAACAGAATGAAACTCAATTCCAACATCTTTTGCTCCAGGTATTTCTAAAAAACTAATGGGCTTGTACCCATCATAAGCTAACTCCGAGTAAGCAGCATCATGACATACCAAAATATTGTAATTTTTAGCAAAATCAACTACTTTCTTAAAAAATTTATCATCAGCAACTGCCGCAACTGGGTTGTTGGGGTAATTTAACCACATAAGCTTTGCCTTATTAGCAACTTCTACAGGTATATCCTCCAAATTCGGTAAAAAGTTATTTTCGGCCAGAAGCGGCATGGGATATATTTCTCCTTGGGCCAGCAGTATGCTGGCCGAATATATTGGATATCCTGGGTCGGGTACAAGAGCTATATCCCCAGGATCAATAAAAGCAAGGGATATATGCCCCAATCCGTCTTGTGAACCCATTAGTACTAGAACTTCATTTTCTGGATTGAGACTGACACCAAATCTTCTTAAATACCAGTCTGCCAAGGCCTGGTGCAGCTCCGGTTTCCCTGTAATTGGGTATGAATAATTATTAGGATTATCTAGGGCACTATGCATTGCATCAATTATGTGTTGTGCTGGACTGCGGTCTGGGCTGCCAATTCCTAAATTAATAACTTCAATATTTTTAGCCTCCAAATGCTGTTTCCGAATATTCATTTCACTAAATATCGCTGAACCCAACTGTTCCATACGTTTTGCTTTTTGCATACTGGTACCTCCATTATTTAAGCAGTTCTTTTATTCGATTTACAGAATCCAACGATACAGTCACTGCACCTAATCTATTGCACAGGGCATGTTTAGCACCGTGATAATCTGATCCGCCAGTTGGTATCAAACGCCACCTCTCTGCTTCTTGCAGGTAATACCTGGTTTGCAGTTGTGAATGATGAGGATGCCAAACTTCAATACCTCTTAAACCATGGTACACCAGTTCTGGTAAAATATCATCGCTAGGTATTAATCCAGGATGTGCTAGTACCGCTACCCCTCCACTGCGAATTATTAATTTAATTGCCTCAATAGGAGTAAGCTTTTTTCTGGGTACGTAAGCAGGGCAGCCCTGGCCTATATACTCTTTAAAAGCCGTTTCTCTGTTAGGTACAATATTCTTTTCTACCATTGCATCAGCAATATGCGGGCGTCCTACCGTTCCCATTCCTGCTAATTCTTGTACTCTTTCCCATGAAATATCGTGGCCCAGCATATTAAGGTTATTAACTATTTTCTGAGCCCTTATCAAACGAAAGTTTTTCATTTCTTTTAAGGTTGATATCAGTTCAGGGTGGTCTGTTTTCTTAAAGTAACCTAGTACATGTATTTCAATATTTTTATAATGGCAGCTTATTTCCACACCAGGTAAAACTTCAATATTTTTCTCCTTTGCTGCTTCCCTGGCAGCTGCAACTCCTTCTATAGTATCATGGTCTGTAATAGCTATAGCATCTAGACCTAATTTTAAAGACTGAAATACCACTTCAGCAGGAGTATCTGAGCCATCTGATACAGCAGTATGTATATGCAGGTCTGCAGGCATGAAAAATCACCTCTTTATCCTATTACTTCTTCCATTACACGAAGAAAATTCCCGCCAAGTATGTTATAAATGTCGCTGTCACTGTAACCTCTTTTTATTAATCCCTCAGTAAGTCGTGGCAGCGCAGCAGCATCATTAATTTCTTCAATAGTTTTATCTATGCCGTCAAAATCTGTTCCAATTCCGATATGTTTTGTACCTACTAGACTTGCTATATGATCTACGTGATCTAAATATTTTTCCAAGTTAGGAGAACTTTTAGATATAAATTGAGGGACTAACGTTAGACCAATAACACCGCCGGCATCCCCTAATGCTTTAATTTGTTTATCATTTAAATTTCTCAGGTTGGAGCAAATGCTGTAGCAGTTTGAATGTGTCGCTATAACTGGCTGATTTGATACAGAAAGGACATCCCAAAAACCTCTTTCTGATAAGTGTGATACGTCAATTAACATTCCTAGTTTATTCATTTCTTTTACAACTTCTACTCCAAACTTCGTCAATCCACCGCTGGTACGTGTCTCACTTACACCGTCAGCAATACTATTGCGATTGTTCCAAGTTAAAGTAATGCAGCGTATTCCTAAAAGATAATAGATAGAAAGCATGTATAATTTTCCTCCTAGGGCCTCCCCACCTTCAATAGACAATACTGCAGCTACTTTTCCAGCTTGGTTAAGTTTCTTTATATCTTTTGTACACTTTGCTAGACCTAATAAATTATGGTATTTATAATACTGTTGGTAAAATAAATCTATAATTTCCAGGGCCCTTTCAATCCCTCTTCTCTCACCAAAAACAGGTTCAATAAAAACAGCAAAAAACTGCACATCAACACCACCTTCTTTTAAGCGAGGCAGATCTACATGTCCTATTTTTGAACGTTCGCCCAAGCTTCTCTTTTCTTCCCTTAATCTGGTTAATGTATCACAATGAGCATCTACTACCAACGCCTGGTGGTGAAATAATTTATAATCCATAATATCTCTCCCTTACTAAGAAAATAACCTGTCCATGTTTTTTTAAACATGAACAGGTTAATAATTTAATAAGTTAGTAGTAATACATTAGCGCGGTTCAACAATTAATTTAATAGCTGTGCGTTCTTCACCATCAATTAAAATGTCTGTAAAAGCAGGGATGCAAATCAGGTCGATACCACTAGGAGCAACAAACCCTCGAGCAATTGCTACTGCCTTAACTGCTTGGTTAAGTGCCCCGGCACCAATGGCTTGTAGCTCGGCACAACCATTTTCCCTTAGAACTCCGGCCAGAGCCCCCGCTACAGAATTTGGATTGGATTTTGCTGAAACCTTTAATACTTCCATTTTTGTAAACCTCCTCCAGTTACTATTAATTTGCAGTATCCCGTTTAGGTTAACTTAGTAAATATATGTATTCTATGATTATAAAAAAATTCCTCCATTTGTTAAAATAAAATTGTAAGACAAATAATAATTTATTCAAAATTAAAAATCCGGTTTATTTCCTTTGCTTTTGCTGTATTTTCATCAACTGTTATTACTACAGCATTAAATTGATACTTGGTGTTGGCAACTTCAAACCGCTGCGGCAGGGCAGTTATAAACTTTTTCAGTACAACGTTTGTTTTTACACCGATAACCGAATCCCGCGGACCAGTCATGCCCAGGTCAGTTATATATGCAGTTCCCCCTGGCAGTATTCTTTCATCAGCCGTTTGCACATGGGTGTGGGTTCCAACTACTGCAGCAACTCTTCCATCCAGGTACCATCCCATAGCTACTTTTTCTGAAGTTGCTTCAGCATGAAAATCAACTAAAATAATATCAGTCTTGTCTTTAATTTCCTCTAACAGCTCGTCAGCTTTGCGAAATGGGCAGTCTACTTCCGGCATATACACTCTTCCGGCAAGATTAATTACTCCGACACTAATACCGTTTCTAATATTATATATGCTGCATCCTCTCCCCGGAGTGCCTGGGGGATAATTTGCAGGTCTAATTATTCTTGACTCTTTAGGCAGGTAATCAAATATCTCTTTTTGATTCCACACATGGTTACCCATTGTTAGCATATCTATACCATAAGAAAACAGCTCTTTTGCTACAACTTTTGTTATACCTTTTCCGCCAGCGGCATTTTCTCCATTGGCTATCACAAAATCAAGTTTCATGTCTGCTTTTAAGCTGGGAAGGCATTCTTTTACAGCAAGCCGTCCCGGCTTCCCTACAATGTCACCTATCATTAAAACACGCAATACTGCTCCTCCTAGCTACTTATTGAATACTAGTACTTGTCCCTCATCGCGAAAGGCAAATAAAGACTTATTTTCTTTGTTCGCTTTAACATTTTCTAACATTGTTTCTATTAACTCTTCTTGAAATTTTAAATCATCTTCATAAAATACTTCTGGCTTTTCTGTTATTATATTTGTTAAGCTATATTGGTTCAATCCCTCCACTATTAAAGATATTTCTCCTTGTACCAATGTATCTAAATCTCTTTCTATCTTTAAAATAGTAAATGTTTCTATTACATGATATGTAATATTTAATATATTATAACTTTTCTTCTCCAGCTTATTATAAACGCTAATGCAATCATAAATATAGTTCTTAAGCCTTAATAACTGTTTACCATTTAAAACATCATTGAATATAATGTTTAGCTTTATAGTATTTTTTACTGGATCATAATTTATAGTAGATACTTCGGGATACCTAACTAATATTGTTGTTAGCAAATTTGCTGCTTCAGTAGCTTCTTCAATTTTTTTACACTGTATGCTCATTCTTTTCACCACCTGCTGCCATTTAAGATCACATTATTATGAATTTATTCTTGTTTTAATAGTATATTTCCTTCTTAACAGCAAATAGTCCTTATTATAAAAAAACTTCCAGGATATTTTTAAAATAAAAAACTAAAGTCTTACCTTCTTATAGTTACAAAACGACCCCGATGGGGTCGTTTTTTTCAAGGTTATTATTTTGCATATTCAACAACTCTTGTTTCTCTAATAATAGTTGCTTTTATTTGTCCAGGATAATCCAATTCATCTTCAATTTTTTTAGTAATGTCCCTGGCCATTCTTATAGCACCTAAATCATCAACCTTTTCAGGCTTAACCATGATACGAATTTCCCTGCCAGCCTGAATTGCAAATGCCTTATCTACACCTTCAAAAGAATTAGCTATTTCTTCAAGTTTTTCCAAACGTCTTATATAAGACTCTAAAGTTTCCCTTCTAGCACCTGGTCTAGCAGCAGAAATGGCATCAGCGGCTTGTACAAGAACAGCTTCTATGGTTTTCGGTTCTTCATCACCATGGTGAGCCGCTATGGCATGAATTACCTCAGGATTTTCCTTATACTTTTGACAAAGACTTACCCCAATAGCCACATGAGGGCCTTCTATTTCATGGTCTACAGCCTTACCTATATCATGCAGCAGGCCGGCTCTCTTAGCTATTTTTACATCTATCCCCAGTTCTGCAGCCATAATGCCTGCTAGATGGCATACTTCAATTGAGTGCTTGAGAACATTTTGTCCATAACTGGTACGAAATTTTAACCTGCCAAGAAGCCTGACGAGCTCGGGATGAAGTCCATGTACCCCTGTATCAAACATTGCCTGCTCACCAGCTTCACGTATCTGCACCTCTACTTCTTTCTGGGCTTTCTCTACCATTTCTTCTATCCTGGCAGGGTGTATTCGTCCATCAGAAATAAGCCGTTCAAGTGCTATCCTAGCAATTTCTCTTCTGATAGGATCAAACCCAGACAAAATCACAGCCTCTGGCGTATCATCAATAATAAGATCAATACCTGTCAGAGTTTCAAAAGATCTAATATTTCGTCCTTCACGTCCAATAATACGCCCCTTCATTTCATCATTGGGCAGAGGTACAACAGATACCGTTGCCTCAGCGACATGATCTGCTGCACACCTCTGAATAGCTTGGGAAATAATATCTCTGGCCCTTTTTTCTGCCTCTTCTTTAGCTGACTGCTCTTTTTCTTTAATCATTACTGCAATGTCATGCTGTAATTCTTTTTCTATATCTTCCAGTAATATTTTTCTTGCTTCTTCTGATGTTAAGCCGGATATCCGTTCCAGCTCGTCTAATTGTTTCTGTAAAGTTTCTTCAATTTTTTCCTTAATATCTTGGATTTCTTTTTCTTTCTGCTGCAGTACTTCTTCCTTTTTCTCATTAGCTTCAATTTTACGATCTAAAGTTTCTTCTTTCTGCATAAGGCGGCGTTCCATGCGCTGCAGTTCACTGCGTCTTTCCTTGTACTCTTTTTCTACTTCATTTCGGAACTTTAAAACTTCTTCCTTTGATTCCAGTATGGCTTCTCTCTTTTTAGATTCAGCCTGCCTTTTTGCCTCTTCTATAATTTTATTTGCTTCGGCTTCAGCAGTGGCGATTTTTGCCTCAGCAAGATACTTTCGTATTAAATAACCTGCAGCTAAACCAATAATAACAAATATTATGCCAATTATTATCAACTGCATATCCATTTTCTTTTTCACCTCCCGTTATAAGCATTAAAAATAATTATTATTAAACAAAAAAAACCGAGACTTTTCTCGGCAGAAAATAGCGTTTTGATATAACGATATAGAATATTAACCTCACCATACAGCAAGATGAATAAACAAAATTATAATGTAAATGATACTGTATGGAGAGTAAATTTTATAATTGTCAAATATATATATAAAATCTATATTAAAAATCTATATCGTTATTATCTGGTCCTAATTTCTGCCATTCTTCATTTTACAATTTTTTATAATCAGTGTCAAGGTAAGTAAATTATAGCATAACTATTCTTTATCTAATTCTGATAGAACACTAAAAATAGTATTATAGGAAAAACCCCGTCTTTGCAGCAGGCCTGCCATTTTTTTCCTGGTCATATTTTTATTCTCACCATTTAATTTCTTTTTAATTAATTCTTTAGCTAAATTTAGTTCTACTTCTAAATGAATATCATTAAGCACTTCTTCAATTAGTTCTCTGTCTATGCCAAACCTTTTCAATTCATATTTTAAAGCCATAATTCCCACCGGACGAACGGTAAGCCGGTATTCTACCCACTGCCGGGCAAAATTATAATCATCAACCAGCCCATATTCCTTTAAAAAATCCATTACATTATTAATGATGTCAAGTTTAAACCCTTTCTGACGAAGTTTATTTTTAATTTCCTGTTCACTTCGCTGGCGGTAAGTTAATAACTTTAATGCATAATTTTTAGCCTGGTTATAATCTTTTTGAGTGATTATACTATCATTCCTTTCTCTAATAAATTAAGCCCCTTACATTTGCCGGCTATCATTTTCTCCGGTAAACACCTTGGCTGCATCAAAACTTATGTTTTCTGATACATTCAAAAAAGGGATCTGTTTGACAGATCCCCTCTTTTAATATGAGCCTAGCTGCCATCCACCAAATGCTTGTTTTCTTCTCCGGCATCGACTTGTTCTTTATACCTAGGGTTAACTTTTTCTAAGACTTTTTGTTCTATTTCTTTAGTCAATTCAGGATTTTGTTTTAAAAATTCCTTTGCATTTTCACGTCCCTGGCCTAGACGCTCTTGGTTATAAGAATACCAGGCACCACTTTTTTGTATCACATTATAATTAACACCTACATCTAAGATGCTTCCTTCACGCGAAATACCCTCTCCATACATAATATCAAATTCAGCTTGTTTAAATGGTGGTGCCACTTTGTTTTTAACAATTTTAACCCTAGTACGGCTGCCAATTATTTCTGCACCCTGCTTTAACTGTTCAGCTTTTCGAACTTCCATGCGAACGGAAGCATAAAATTTTAATGCTCGTCCGCCGGGTGTAGTTTCCGGGTTCCCAAACATTACACCTACCTTTTCTCTTAACTGGTTAATAAAAATTGCTGTAGTTTTGGATTTGCTGATAACACCTGTAAGTTTTCTTAATGCCTGGGACATTAAACGTGCCTGCAGACCCACATGGGAATCACCCATCTCACCTTCAATTTCCGCCCTAGGCACTAAAGCAGCCACAGAATCAACAACAATAACATCTATAGCACCACTTCTTACTAGAGCTTCGCAAATTTCCAAAGCTTGTTCGCCTGTATCAGGCTGAGAAATCAATAAATTATCTATATCTACTCCCAGTGCTTTTGCATAGGTAGGATCCAGTGCATGCTCAGCATCTACTATTGCTGCCACCCCTCCAGCCTTCTGAGCCTGTGCAACTATATGTAGAGCAATTGTTGTTTTCCCCGATGATTCAGCGCCAAATATTTCCACCACACGCCCGCGAGGAACTCCTCCAACACCTAGAGCAATATCAAGAGCCAAACATCCTGTAGGGATGGTAGCCACTTCCATCTTAGCATTAGCTTCACCCAACTTCATCACTGCGCCTTTTCCAAACTGCCTCTCTATATTGGCTAGAGCCAATTCCAGGGCTTTATACTTGTCTGACAAAAAAAAGCCTCCCTTCAATTTAGAAACCAAAGTACTTACCTTATAACAATACACTAATCACTTCCTAAGCAAATACTTCAGATTCATTTTTTCTTTTTGCCAAAACGCATGTTCGATGCTTAAAAAAATTATAGCTTTATTTTTAGTCAGTTGTCAAATGTTATTTTTTAATTAAAATATTTTCTTAAAAAAGCCGAGAGCGTTATTCACGCTTGCATGAATAACGCTCTTATTTATATCCCTTGTAAGTAATGGCGAATCATCTTAAATGAAGCATTGACAGCTCCCTGCCTTATGGCTGTACGTCTTCCCGGCATCTTGTATTCCCTGCATATGGTTCCACCGGGAGTAGCCAATGCGATATATACCAACCCTATGGGCTTACTTTCACTGGTGGTTGGTCCTGCTTCGCCAGTCACTGCCAATCCTAAATCTGCATCTAATAACCTGCGAACATTTTGAGCCATAGACACAGCTGCCCATTCGCTTACTGCACCGTGTTTTTCTAATATTTCACTGTCAATATTTAATATTTTTTCTTTTGCCATTCTGCTGTAGCAGACTATACCACCCTTTAGGTAATTAGAACAGCCAGGTATATCGCACAAGCGCGATTCAACCAGTCCAGCAGTACATGATTCTGCAACAGCAATGGACAATTTCTTTTGCTTTAATAATTCTCCAATAACATTTTCTATTTTCTCATTATCTATAGCAAAAATGTACGGCTTTAAACGCCTTTTAACTTCACCTGCCAGTGGTTTTATCAATCCATCTGCTTCCGCGGAAGTTTTTGCATGGGCACTAATACGCACATGTACTTCTCCAGGACTGGCTGTATAAGAAATTTCGGGGTTGCTGAACCCATCAAGACCATTTAATAATTCCTGTACATTCTCCTCCCTTATACCGGTCAGCTTAAAGGTAGTGAAGCGGGTAACGTCTCCCCGTACTGGTAATGAAGACAGGAAAGGCAGTAGAGAGTTCTCATAAATGGCCTCTAGTTCCCACGGGGGCCCGGGTAATATAATTACTATTTTTTTATTATCTGTCTTTATTATGGCCCCGGGCGCAGTTCCACAAGGATTAGGTAAAACCTCCGCTCCTTTAGGAAAGTATGCCTGTTTAATATTACTTGCTGGCATTTCGTTATTACGCACTATAAAATACTGTTTGATTGAAGCTAAAGATTCCTCATGCAGTACCATCGGTAATCCCAGCACTTCAGCTATAGTTTCCTTGGTTAAATCATCAGAAGTGGGACCCAGGCCTCCAGTTGTAATAATAATATCCGAGCGTCCTAATGCCTGGCGAAAAACGGCCGCCATTCTGTCCCAATCGTCACCAACAGTGGTATGGAGCGTAACTTCTATTCCCAAATTTGATAGGTTTCGCCCCAGGTATTGTGCATTTGTATTTAACGTTTGTCCTAGCAATAGTTCTGTACCAGTAAAAATTAGTTCTGCTCTCATAAATACCACCATTTTATATTTTTAGTAATTTTTACTTTAAATTTTTACGTAATAATTTTCATTAACCATCTACTTAAGATATTTTATTTTTTTAAAACTTTAAAGATTCTATATTAAAATATTATTTCGTCGTCTAATACCATATTCCTGCCCCTATGTGAAAAAAATTACTTGTTGATAACTTATAAATAAAGACTGACATAACTGCCAGCCTTTATATACTATCATGTTATAATGTTTTATGCTATTATTTTTTGGACAATAGTACGAAATTCTTCACC
>JACDOL010000018.1 GCA_017656165.1 Desulfotomaculum sp. | reverse complement strand
TTTTAAGAAGGAGGTGTAAAAAGAGTAAAGTTAAAAACAAAAAATATAAGAACCTGCTCTTAAAATTGAAAAAGCTTACTGGGGGAGGATGGATATTATTTTTTTAAGAAAAGGATCCATAAAAATTAAATTAGGGGCAATTGTGGCAAGCATTTTGTTGATGGTTTTAGTTGTTATGGGGGTTGTCCAGTATCACAGCAGCAAAAATATTGCTGAACAGGCGGCCACAGAAAAGGCCAAAGGAGATTTAAAAACAACTCTAGAACTGCTTAATGAATGGTATCCCGGCCCCTGGAGAGCAGAAGGCGGCAGGCTTTATAAAGGCGATACTTTAATGAACAATAAGTTTGATGTGGTTGACCGTATTGGAGAGCTGACAGGAGATACCGTAACTATATTTTTAAACGACACCCGGATAGCAACTAACGTAGTTAAAGAAGACGGTCAAAGAGCAGTGGGAACAAAAGTTTCGAAAGAAGTTGCAGAAACAGTTCTTAAGAACGGTAAAGATTTTTATGGCGAAGCTAATGTTGTGGGGCATTTGTATCAAACTGCGTATACTCCTATAAAAAATGAAAAGGGCGAAATAATCGGGATATGGTATGTAGGTGCACCCAAGAATGTTACCACAGCAATGATTCAAGATGCCATTACAATTACTGTTATTTCATCGGCTATCTTATTTATCCTTGGACTGGTGGGAATATTCTATATTTCTAATAAAATTATTATTAGCCCGCTAAACATGTTGATGAAAGGAATAAATAAGTTTGCCAGTGGAGACTTTACAGAAAAAATAGATATAAAATCAAAAGATGAAATAGGAGAACTGGCTAACAGTGTCAATAATATGTCAGACCAATTAAATAACCTGTTAAAAGATATTGCTGTCAATGCCCAATCTGTGGCAGCCCAAAGTGAAGAGCTGGCGGCTTCTAACGAGGAATTAAACGCTACCATGGAAGAAGTTGCTTCTACCACCAATGAAGTAGCCAGTGCTGCTGAACAGGGGTACAAGAGTGCTAATAAGGTGGCAGAAGAAGCGAGAAAGGCCGGAGAAACAGCTAAACAAGGAGACAATACTGTTAAATTGACTGTAGAGAAAATAAATTCTATTTCCGAAACCACGGGTAGAGTGGAAAAAACAGTTAAAGAACTTGAAGACCTGTCATCTAAAATTGATAAAATTACAAATGTGATAGCAGGAATAGCTGATCAAATTAATTTATTGGCTTTAAACGCTGCCATAGAAGCTGCCCGGGCCGGGGAAGCCGGCAGGGGTTTTGCGGTAGTTGCAGAAGAAGTACGAAAACTGGCTGAACAATCTGCTGATGCTACCAGTGAAATTAACCAGTTAATAGGTCAAGTTAAAGATGGTATTAAAAGAGCCAATACTGCTATGGAGCAGGGTTCTCAAGAAGTAAAAGAAGGAGTAGAATTAGCCAATGACGCTGGACAAGCATTAGAAGACATAAACAAAGCCATTAACTCTGTAATAACTCAAATTAAAGAAGTTGCAGAAGGAACAAATCAAGCCAGCAAAGGGATAGAAGAAGTGGCTGGCAGCAATGAACAGGTAACGGCTACAGTTCAGCAGCTGAATTCATCTTCCCAGGAACTGGCCAATATTGCAAACACTCTTCAGAACTCCTTAAGCAAGTTTAAAATTAATTAAGAGAATTAGCTGACCTGTTAAAAAAGGTAGTCTTAGATTTTAACATGATATTTTGGGGGGTGCTTTTAGGCATCTCCCTTTTTTAATCTTCTTAAGCGTGAGATATCTTTTTGCAGGGCAAATACGAGACAGTAGGGGAGCGAATTAATGAGAGATTTGGGGAAAAGGATATTTTAAATCCCTTAAAATCCCTATTGCCTTGAGAAGCGGTTTTAAACCTTAATCATGGTCTTTATGCTGTTCTTTAGCTTTTTCTTGTTTCTCATCTTCTAACTTTTCCAATCCAATGCTGGTCAAGATTTCTTCAATTAAGTCCCTGCTCATTGTTTCACCTCCCTTTTTTTATAGGAATATTTTCGGAAAGTCTAAAGATACTTTTACCAAGCCTTCTGATGAGGGCTTTTATATTTTCACCCCCAACACGATAGGAGTAAAAATTTGGATGCCTGGGTGAAGCATGCTGTCAAAGGTCAAGCCTTTGATATTTGGACTGAAGTGCTGGGCACTTCAAAAACTGCAGCTTAGTTTAATTGCCTAATAATTTTCCATTTATTGCCTTATTGTAAAAGGCTTAGTTTTTTGTTGTCTTTTTTAGATTCCAATATTTTGCAAATAATCTTGTTTATTTTCATGTCTTCGCTGTTTCGTTTGAATTTGTAATCCCATACCTTAACTGGGATTATGTGTCTGTTTACACATCTTTTTCCTGGGAACTTTTAACTGTTTCTGAGATTACTCTATAACTATTTTTGGTTATAACTATTATAATTGATAAAACAGCAAATTGCATTAAGTCAAGATTAATATTTCTTTATTTTTTGTTATTTTATCTTAATATTGTAAATTATATTTCGAAAATGTGAAAGGACATAACGTGAATTTGGAATAAATAAATTATTAATGAAATATTATTTCAGAGGTAGTACAAACTAAAAAAAGTATCTGAAACTTTTCGGGAGGGTAACATGCAGGTACATTTACAATTTGATTATTCCAAAGCCCTTAATTTTGTTAAGGAACACGAGCTTTTATTCCTGGAGCCTGAAATAAAGCTGGCTCATGAACTGCTGCACAGCAGGAAAGGACCGGGTAGTGATTATGCTGGTTGGCTGGACTGGCCTCTAAATTATGACCGGGAAGAATTTGCCCGGATTAAGGAAGCAGCGGGCAGAATTAAAAACCAGTGTGATGCCTTGGTGGTGCTGGGAATAGGCGGTTCATACATCGGTGCCAGGGCTGCTGTTGAAATGCTGGGTCATTCTTTCCGCAATCTTGTATCCAGTGAAAAACGGCAGGGACCGGAAATATATTTTGCAGGGAACAACATGAGTCCAGTATATATCAAACACTTACTTGATGTTCTTGCTGGAAAGGATGTCTGCCTTAATGTCATTTCCAAGTCCGGTACAACTACAGAAACAGCAATTGCCTTCCGTATTTTCCGGGATTACGTGGAGCAAAAATACGGGCGTGACGAGGCACGAAGGCGTATTTATGTCACCACTGACAGAGAAAAGGGAGCTTTAAAAAAACTTGCTGATGCAGAAGGATATGAAACCTTTGTTATACCCGATGATGTAGGGGGGAGGTACTCTGTTCTGACGGCAGTGGGACTGCTGCCCATTGCTGCCAGCGGGGCAGATATTGACCGGATAATGGCCGGGGCAGCTGATGCAGTGAATATATACAGCAATCCCAGCTGGAAGGAAAATTATGCTTACCAGTATGCGGCCATAAGAAATATTTTGTACCAGAAGGGAAAAACTACTGAGCTTTTGGTAAACTATGAACCGGCTATGCAGTTTTTTTCCGAGTGGTGGAAGCAGCTGTTTGGAGAAAGTGAGGGTAAGGATAACAAGGGTATTTTCCCGGCAGCAGTAAACTTTACCACAGATCTTCATTCCATTGGACAGTATATCCAGGATGGAAGGCGAAACATATTTGAAACAGTAATTCATATTGAGAAACCAAGGGAAGATATTGTCATACAAAAGGACGAGGAAAATACAGACGGGTTAAATTTTTTAGCAGGAAAGACAGTTGATTTTGTAAATAAAAAAGCATTTGAAGGGACCCTGCTCGCCCATACTGACGGTAATGTTCCCAATCTCATCGTAAGGCTGCCGGAAATTAACGAGTATTACTTTGGCCAGCTTATCTACTTCTTTGAAAAGGCCTGCGGCATAAGCGGTTACCTTTTGGGGGTTAACCCTTTCAACCAGCCCGGGGTGGAAGCATACAAAAAGAATATGTTTGCCCTGCTTGGAAAACCCGGCTTTGAAGAACGACGGTCGGAACTGGAAAGAAGGCTGAAATAAAATTATAAAAAATTATAAAAGCCTTGAGTGTGCAGCATTCAAGGCTTTTATAATATCTTACTTAAAAATTCCCTGGTTCTCGGGTGCTTAGGGTTGGAAAAGATAACCTGGGGACTGTCTTCTTCCAGTATCCTGCCCTCGTCCATGAAAACTACTCTATCGGCAACTTCACGGGCAAATCCCATTTCATGGGTAACCACAACCATGGTCATACCTTCCCTGGCCAGGTCTTTAATTACCGCCAGCACTTCTCCTACCAATTCCGGGTCTAATGCACTGGTAGGTTCGTCAAACAGCAT
The DNA here is from genome assembly GCA_017656165.1 of Desulfotomaculum sp. GTDB lineage: Bacteria > Bacillota > Desulfotomaculia > Desulfotomaculales > Desulfohalotomaculaceae > Desulforadius. The sequence continues at coordinate 26,775 of JACDOL010000018.1, read as the reverse complement.
GGCTTTGGGCTGCATGGCCAAAGCCCTGGCAATAGCTACCCGCTGCTGCTGCCCGCCGGAAAGCTGTGAAGGATAACTGTCTGCTTTATCTGCCAGCCCAACTTTAGACAGCAGTTCCGTTCCCCTTTCTTTTGCTTCTTCCCGGGGTATTTTGTATACAGTAACAGGGCCTTCTATTACATTTTCCAAGGCAGTGAGATGAGGGAAAAGATTAAAGCGCTGGAACACCATACCAATTTGACTGCGCAGGCGGTAAATGTTTTTCTTACTGTCGTTTACCAGCCTTCCGTCAGGGAGTTTTTTCTTCCCCACTGGATGACCGTCAACGGTGATGTAGCCGCTGTCTATGGTTTCCAGGTAGTTAAGACAGCGCAGGAAAGTACTCTTTCCCGAGCCGCTGGGACCGATAATAACAACTACTTCACCTTTTTTTACTGTAAGGCTGACATCTTTTAATACTTGTAATTTACCAAAACTTTTGCACACATTTTCTGCCACAATCATTTTTAATCACCTTTCATTAATTGCTGTCGTATATAGCCAGGCGTTTTTCCAACCGGTTAATCAGGTAAATGAAGAGAGTGGTCATAAAAAGGTAAATAACTCCTACAGTCAAGTAAATTTCCATGGCGCGAAAGTAAGTGGAATTTAATATAATACCCTGCCGCAATAACTCCGTCATAGAAATAATGGAAACAAGAGAAGTATCCTTCATTAGTGCAATAAACTCGTTTCCCATTGGCGGCAGCAGGCGCCGGTAAGCCTGGGGCAAAATTACCCGCCGCATTGCCTGGGTGTAGGACATTCCCAAAGATAACGCCGCTTCCATTTGTCCCTTGTCAATGGATTGAATTCCTGCCCTGATTATTTCAGCAATATATGCACCTCCGCAGATACTTAAACCCAATACAGCAGCGGTTTTAGGACTAAACTGAATGCCGATATATGCAAAGCCAAAATAAAGTATATATAACTGCACCAGGAGGGGAATACCACGTATTACCCAGGTGTAGAAGCCCCCTATTAAATTTAAAATTTTAATGCTTGATATTTTAAAAAGGGCAATAAATAAACCAATAATTGTTCCAAATATAATTGCCTCAACGGTTAGTTCTAAAGTTAGCAAGGCGCCTTTTTTTAGAAGAATTGGTAATATTGTAAGGAGAAAATCTACGTCTATTGGTCCAACTTGCATTACGATACACCTCACTACAAAAGTGGATTAGGGCGCGATAAAACGCGCCCTTTTAATTATTCAGGCTTAGCAATCATATCTTTACCATCAAACCATTTCTTAGAAATCTCAGTTAATGTACCGTCTTCAATCATTTCTTTTAGAGTTTTATTCAGTACCTCTTTTAATTCTTTATCTTCCTTACGCAGACCAATGGCATACAGGTCTTTTACTAAAGGTTCTTCTACAACTTTGTAAGTACCCGGCTTTTTAGCCACATAATCATAAGCAGTGGTGATGTCTACTACGACAACATCAACCCGTCCAAGGCTCAAATCCTGGAATGCCTCCGGGTACTGGTTGTAAAGCTTTAAACTGGATTCTTTAATCTTACCTTCTTCAATCAGTGATTTGCAGGCTTCATGACCAGAGCTTCCTGCTTGGGTTGCAACGATTTTATCTTTTAGATCTTCGGCAGTTTTAATATCGTCATTGTCATTTTTCACGACCATGCCAATGCTGGCGTTAACATAAGGTATTGTAAAATCAATTACCTTTTTCCGTTCCTCTGTAATGCTCATTCCGTTGATAACCACATCAAATTTCTTTGAATTTAAGGCACCTGTTACCCCGCTCCAATCTGTAGGTATCCATTCCAGCTTAATGCCCAACCGTTTTTCCAGTTCCTTACCCATGTCAATGTCGAACCCTACAAGGTTGCCATTTTCATCCCGGAAACCCATTGGTCTGAAAGTGTCATCCAATCCCACAGTCATAACGCCTTTTTCTTGGATAATTTCCCAGGTGGTTTTTTCTGCATTTTCATTTGCAGCCTGGCCATCAGGCTTGTCTTCACCACCGCAGCCTGCTGCCAGCAGTGCCAGGCCAAGTACCAGCACCACCAGCCATAAGTACTTAATGCTCCTCATTTCCCCCATCTCCTCCTGAGAATTTCTTCAACTTACTCTAACATTTTAACTAACTAAAGAGTTAAAGTCAAGGGCAATTTATTTCTTAATTTTTAAAGGGAATGGTTAAAGTGATGTCGAAAAAGCATCAAAAGCAGATTATATTTGGGAAATCCCGCTGCAAGGTGCAGTATTAAGGGTGTGGTGTATTCGTGGAAAACACTGTATTTGCGCTGGATATTGGTACCCGCAGTATTATTGGTGTAGTGGCAGAAATGGTGGATGATAACATAAAAATTATTGCCCAGCACAGGGTAGAGCATTCCAGCAGGGCAATGTATGACGGGCAGATACATAATATACCTAAAGTGGCCGAGGGTGTGGCAGAGGTTAAGGCAGCGCTGGAAAAGAAGACAGGGCAAAAGCTTAACCAGGTAGCCATAGCCGCTGCAGGCCGTTCTTTAAAAACCAGGCGCTGTCGGGTAGAACAGAATATAGACAATAGAGAAATAAATACTACCATGGTTCGCAGCCTGGAAATCGAAGGACTGCAGAAGGCATACCAGGAACTAAGTGAAGAAATTAAGGGAAAAGATCGCTTTTATTGTGTTGGACATACAGTGATCTCGTATTATTTAAACAACTATCCAATAGCCAGTTTAGAAGGTCACCAGGGAGAGACCATTGGTGCAGAATTGCTGGCAACTTTTTTGCCAGATTCTGTGGTTAATAGTTTATATGCTGTGCTGCAGCGGGTAGAACTGGAACCAGTCAGTTTAACATTGGAACCCATTGCCGCTGTGGATATTGCCATACCAGAAGATGTTCGGACTCTTAACCTGGTACTGGTGGATATTGGGGCTGGTACGTCGGATATTGCCATTACCAGGGATGGCTCCATTACAGCTTACGGCATGGTTCCCATGGCTGGAGATGAAATAACTGAAGCTGTGGTTGAAAATTTTTTAGTAGATTTTAATACCGCTGAAAAAATTAAACGCCAAATTAAAAAGGGTAAGAACGTAACATACAAGGACATTTTGGGAGTAAAAAACAGCCTTACTTACCAGGAATTTATAGAGGCAGTAGAGCCTGTTCTGGATAAACTGGCAGATAAAATTGTCCAGGAAATAACCAAGCTTAATGGTGACAAACCGCCCAAAACAGTCTTCTGTATCGGTGGGGGGTCACAGGTGCCGCTCATTGATAAAAAAATAGCCGAACGCCTGGGTCTTCCTCATTCAAGGGTGGCTGTGAGGGGACGCAGCATGCTTACTAACGTAAAGAAAGTTAAGAGAGATCCAATCAGCGGTCCCGACGGTGTAACTGTACTGGGAATAGCAAGCATAGCTTTTAAAAATATTGGGCATAATTTTATAACTATTAAAGTAAACGGAAAAGATTACAAGTTGTTTAATACCCGTAGTTTAACTGTGGCCGGTGCCCTGGGGTTAATGGAATACAACCCCCGGGATCTCATTGCCCACAATGGTAAAAACCTTACCTTTACTGTCAATGGATACAAAAAACAGGTATTTGGGGAACTGGGCAGACCAGCTGAGATAAAAGTTAACGGCAGGCCGGCCAGCCTGCAGACAAAAATAAAAGATGGTGACAATATAGAAATTAAGAAGGCGGTAAACGGTGCTGATGCCTCCTTAACTTTGGAAGAACTGGTAAAGTCCCGGGGGAACAATAAAGATATCCAGGTAACTGTTAATGGGGATATTAAAGACTATGATTATAAAATTCAAGATGGGGATGAAATAGAAATTATTATTAATGAAAAAATGGTACCAGGAGAGGAAAAAGCAGGGACTGAAAGCACAGGTCAGAGGGGTGAAGATAAGCCTCAACTAAAAGATAAGGGTATAACAGTTATTGTAAATGGTGAGAAGGTACAGCTGCGGGGACTTGAAAATCCTGTTTTTGTAGATATTTTTAACTTTATAGACTTTGATTTAAATAACCCCAGGGGTATGATTGTATTAAAGGTAAACGGGGAGAAAGCTGAATATACCCATCCGCTGAAGGATGGCGACCGGATTGAAATTTACTGGCAGGAAGATAAAGAACAAAGAAGATAAGGGAGAAACCGTGCAGGGTTTCTCCCTTTAAGGTTTACTAATCTTCAATATTAAATACTTGGGCAGCTTTTTTATATGTAAGATTTTCTATAATTTGTGGATCAACATTCTGTTCTTGAAGATATTTTGCTGCTTTTATGACGCCGGTAGGGTCATTTTGAAAAATGTTGCTGTAATCACAGTTCAGCATTCCGCTGGCGTAGCGGTCTAGGTTTTCTAACAGTTCTTCCGGCAGTACGTGCTGCTTGCGGATGGTAATGCCGGGAACAGCACCAAACTCATTAATTTGGTCAATAATATCCAGCATGGCATGATCAATTACCAGCAGCTGTGGTGAAATTCCTACCTTCTGGGCCATTTCAAAATATAAGTCAACAAAGGCCTGCCGGTTCTGGTTGGGTGTATGTATTATTAAAGGCTTATTACAAGCCTTGGCCACTTCCATCTGTGCTTTCAAGACATCACGTTCCAGCTGGTTATCATTATTCATACCTACTTCTCCCAGGGCTACCACAGAGGGTTCAGCCAAAAATTCGGGCAGCTTATCAATCACCTTGGTCCAGTCGTCAGGGATACCTGCCGGGTGAACACCTACTGCTGTGTACAGTTCAACTCCTTCTTTTCCCGCCCACTGGCGGTAAAAATTATAGTTCTGCCTAAAATGGTCAAAATAACTTTCTGCATGTTTTGCCCCCACAAGTACCGCACAGCTGACTGCCTTAACGATTCCTCCTTCAGCCATGGCCTTAAGGCCGTCATAAGGAAGCATGGTAACGTGAATATGGCTGTCAATTAGTTTCAATTGATATACCTCCTAACGGTACGTAATTTACTTTTAGTGTTTCATCATCCCACAATAATTGTACAACCGGTTCAACTGTTTTAATATCACCGCTGGTAAAAAAGGTTTCCCTGCCCCGGCACTGCCGGCTGCTTTTTAAATTGTGTTTATCCAAAACCCTTGCTGTCTGCCTGGCAACTGGCTCACCAGTATCTATTACAGTAACCCCTGGGCCAACTATGGCTTGAATTTTTTCCCTCAGAAAAGGATAGTGGGTGCAGCCAAGCACCACCGTATCCGCGTTCTTTTCCAGCAGAGGCCGGGTATATTTTCTTAAGAGTTCTTCTGCCCTGCTGCTGTTAATCATCCCTTTTTCAACCAGTTCCACCAGGCCCGGGCAGGGCTGGGTCACCACATCGGTTTTGCTGCAGTATCTTTTTACCAGGGAAGAAAAACGGTCACCGGAAAGTGTTACTCCTGTGGCCAGCACACCAATGGTACCGGTCTTTGTGGCTGCCACTGCCGGTTTTACTGCCGGTTCCACTCCAACCACCGGTACATCGTATTTATTACGTATTTCGTCCAGGGAAACGATAGATGCGGTATTGCATGCTACCACCAGTATTTTAGCACCCTTGGACAGGAGAAAGTCGCTTAAGGCAAAAACTCTCTGTTTTATTATACTGGGGGGTTTTTCACCATATGGACAGTAAGCGGAATCTGCGTAATACAATAAATCTTCATTGGGTAAAAGCCTGCGTATTTCCCTGGCAATGGATAAACCACCTACACCGGAATCAAAAATACCTATAGGTGAAGAATTTTCCATTCATAACACCTCGTTCCAAACTTATTATACCTTTATATCGGTGAAGTAGCAAATATAGCAAAATGTACCTCTTATTATAGAGTAATAGGCTGCAGATAATAATATATAAAGGAGGGCTGGGTATGTACAGCAGCGAACAGCTGGGTGAAAATGTAAAAAAAGCAAGGCAGCTGCACAGCAAAAACACAGGTGATAATTTTACCCAGCAGGATTTAGCCGTGCAAATTGGTGAAACTGTAAAATGGGTTAAACAGCTTGAACGGGGTGAATTTTATCCCAGCTGGGATGCGTTAAATTTTATTGCCGATGTGTGCAGAGTAGACCTGGATTTTTTAGTGGGTGAGGATTTTGCAGGGGAAAAAGAATATGAGGAAGCTGTCAAAGGTGGAGAAGTGGCAATGACTATAGACGACGAGAAACTAAAGAGGTAGGAGATATACCGGGTAAACATTTAAGTACCAGTTTACCCGGTTTTTTTACACTATGGTTTTTTATTGAAGAATTATGCAGAAGCCAGCGATTTTTATTGAGAGGGGTTCTCGCTGGTGAGGTAATCATAATCTAAGTTAATATCGCTGTTATTTTCAGTTAAGTGCGGTGCAAAATGCTGCTGGGCCTGGTAGGCATGTTCAATTGTACTGCGGCTTTCAGGATACTTTAAAAATTCATTGTGAATGCGGGCAAAAGATTCCCTGAATTCTGGACTTTCCCTGAGCATTTCTATACCCATGTTGGTAAGATTAACCGATAATTTAATAATATCTTGATACTTGTCAGGATCTTTGTTTTTTAGATCCTGGACAGAAAAATTAGTTAAAGATGATAGTAATTCCATCATCATAATTTATCACCTCATATTTATTGTTTGTCCAAAATGGTATAAAAATTAGTTATAATAATGGTTACAAGAAATTACCTGAGAGGGATGCAAAATGAGTAAATTCTATGACGTTACCAGGAGCTTAACCAACCGGACAGTGGTTTACCCGGGGGATATTCCAGTACAGCTAAAAAAGCTGTCAGATATTGAAAATGGTGACCTGGCCAATTCAACAGAAGTTTTAATGAGCAGCCACGCAGGCACACATGTGGATGCTCCCAGTCACCTTTATAAAGGAGGGAAAACATTAGATCAGCTGTCCCTGGACATACTCATTGGCCCGGTAAAAGTAATTGAACTTCCCGGTAACGGGCCAATAACCGGTGAGCATTTATCTCGTTATGACCTGCCGGGAGTTAAAAGGCTGCTGGTTAAAACTCCCAACTCACAGCTGTTAAAGAAGGAAAGATTTATTGACAGTTACGCCCACTTTACCAGTTCTGCAGCAGAATACCTGGTGGAGTGCGGCTGTCAGCTGGTGGGGATAGATTACCTTTCGGTGGACCCGCCTGGAGAAAGCCTGCCGGTGCATGAGATACTTTTGTCAGCGGGAGTAATAATAGTTGAAGGTGTAGACCTGTCTAAAGTACCGGCAGGGGAATACGAGTTAATCTGCCTGCCTTTAAAAATTGCGGGCGGAGATGGTGCACCTGCCAGGGTCATTTTGCGGGAGTTCTGATTAAGTACAGAATAATAATGTTTATGCAAGTTATTGTCACGGTTTCTTTTAAGTAGTAAAATTACTATTAAAGCTGGTAACTGAATAATAACCGGGGGAGCCTATGTTATAGGCTGAGAGTGGGGCTAGTGAGCTCCAGACCCTTTGAACCTGATCGGGTTAATGCCCGCGAAGGGAAGGTTGAGTTTTTGGCACACCTTCTTGCGGGTGTGCTTTTTGCATTTTCAGGGGTGATGTATGAATGACTGTTATTTTAGCCGGTGGGCACATAAAAAACTACGAAGCAGTTAAAAAATTTATAAGTGGTGCCAGCTACATAATTTGTGCCGATGGAGGCACAAAACATGCCCGGGCCATGGGTATATTGCCAAATGTGATAATTGGAGACATGGATTCGGTGGATCATGATTTAATAAATTACTACCAAAGCAGAGGGGCTGTTGTTCATCATTATCCCAGGGAAAAAGATGAGGTGGACACCGAGTTGGCCATTCGAGAGGCAGCAAGGGTAGGCAGCAGGGATCTGCTGCTGCTGGGAGCCACCGGGGGTAGGATTGACCATACCCTGGCCAATATTCACCTTCTGCTCACAGCTGCAAATTTGGGGGTTCGGGCTAGAATTGCGGATGAACAACACTGTATAACCTTAGTTACTCCCCAGTACCCGGCAGAAATAAAAGGGAATCAAGGTGAAGTTTTATCACTGATACCGTTAACCACCGAAGTAAAAGGTGTAAACAGCCGGGGATTAAAATGGGAACTCAATGACCGGGACTTTAAGATTGGCAATCCTTTTGGTATAAGCAACGAATTAAGCAGGCCCAGTGCTTTAATTACTGTTCAAGATGGTATTTTGTTAATGATTAGGGTGTGGGAGAAAGGAGGTTAATTATTGGCTAACATTAACGTCAGTTTTCAAGTTATTCCCCAGGTGGACGGCGGGGATATTTATGCAGTGATAGATAAAGCCATTGAAGTGGTTCAAAATTCGGGGGTGAAGTATGAGGTTGGTCCCATGGAAACAACCATGGAAGGGGAACTGGACCACCTGCTGGATATTGTAAAAAAGGCCCAGCAGGCCTGTATTGATGCTGGGGCGTCCCGGGTTATTTCGATGGTAAAAATAGATTATGCCCCTAGTGGGGTTACCATGGAAGAAAAAATCAGCAAATACAGGTAAGTGATGGTGATGACCATTAAATACCGTTATCCAGTACTATTTATAACTGCACTTCTCCTGGCCTGGGAGGGGGTTGTACGCCTGGGGAATATCCCCAGGTGGCTGCTTCCCGCTCCCAGTGATATAATGGCGGAATTTCCCCAGATGCTCCCGCTGCTCATGGAGCATGGAAAGTACACACTGCTGGCTGCCCTGGTGGGATTTGTGCTGGCCATTATCACGGCGCTTATATTGGCAGTACTAATGGATGTTTCACCGGCACTGCGGCAGGGAATTTACCCCCTGCTGGTAATATCCCAGACCATTCCAATTATTTCAGTGGCACCTTTGTTCATTATTTGGTTTGGATACGGCTTGCTGCCCAAAATTGTGGTTGTTGCCCTGGTGTGTTTTTTTCCTGTAGTGGTCAGCGTAAGCCAGGGTATGCAGGCTGCGGACCAGGATATGGTAGATCTGCTGAAGGTAATGGGAGCCAGCACTTGGCAGATTATTAAAGAAGTTAGGCTGCCGGCCGCCCTACCATCATTTTTTGCCGGTTTAAAAATAGCCGGCACATACAGCATCATGGGAGCGGTAATAGGTGAATGGCTGGGAGCTTCCAAGGGCCTGGGAATTTTTATGACCAGGGCTATGCATTCTTACCAGTTTGAACGCTTATTTTCTGCCATAGTGATTGTGTCGCTGTTAAGCGTGCTGCTGTTCTTGTTAATAGAAGCTGCAAGCAGGGTATTAATGCCCTGGTACCATATTGAAAGAAAGGAGTAAAAAAATGAAAAAGTTATTAGTGGCATTAATAAGTTTATTTCTTATTGTTGGGCTGGCTGCCTGCGGACCGCAGGACAACCAGGCAAAGGAACAGGATAGTGAGCAGCTGGAAAAGATTACTGTAATGCTGGACTGGGTACCTAATACCAATCATACAGGGTTGTATGCCGCACTTGAAAAAGGATGGTACAAAGAACAGGGACTGGATGTGGAAATAATATCTCCAACGGAGGGCGGAACTACCCAGCTGGTAGCTGCCAACAAGGCTGATTTTGGTGTCAGCTACCAGGAAGACGTAACTATGGCAAGAGCAAATGATGTTCCTGTGGTATCCATTGCCGCAGTTATACAGCACAACACATCGGGTTTTGCTTCTAAGAAGGAAGATAATATTACCTCTCCCAAAGATTTTGAAGGAAAGCGCTATGGCGGCTGGGGTTCCCCGACGGAAGAAGCTGTAATACGTGCAATTATGGAGAATGCTGGAGCAGATTTTAATAAAGTTGAATTTGTAAATATTGGCCAGGCTGACTTTTTTACTGCCATTGAGCGTGACGTTGACTTTACCTGGATATATTACGGTTGGGACGGTGTGGAAGCAGAGAAGAGAGGATTAGACCTTAATGTGTTAATGCTGAAAGACCTTCACCCGGCCCTGGACTACTATACGCCGGTATTAATCTGCAGTGAAAAAACCATTAAAGAAAGGCCTGAGTTGGTTAAGAAATTCATGGCAGCCACGAGCCAAGGTTATCAATTTGCCATTGAGCATCCTGAAGAAGCTGCAGGAATACTGCTGAAGCATGCACCGGAATTAGATAAAGAACTGGTAATGGCCAGTCAAAAGTGGCTCAGCACTAAGTACCAGGACGATGCACCAAGGTGGGGTGAACAGAGAAAAGAAGTCTGGGAAAAATACGCTCAATGGATGCATAAAATGGACCTGCTGCCCAAAATGATAGATGTTGATGAGGCATTTACCAACCAGTTCCTTCCCTAATGGCAGGGAGTTTTAGTTAATGGCAAAGATAGAGCTGGTTGAAATATCAAAAAGTTATAATACTGGCGGTGGTGCACTAGATGTAGTGCAGCAGGTATCAATGACTGTAGGAGATAAGCAGTTTGTAAGCCTGGTGGGACCGAGCGGCAGCGGTAAAAGCACAATACTAAACATTATAGCGGGGCTGGTTAAACAGGACAGCGGACGCATCCTTCTTGATGGCAGAGAAATAGCTGACCCCAGTGAAGTAATCAGCTATATGCCCCAAAAAGACCTGCTTTTACCATGGCGAAGGGTAATTGACAATGTGATACTGCCGCTTAAACTGTCTGGGGTCCGCCGGGAGAAAGCAGTTCAGGAAGCCGTGAACTTAATGGAAATATTTGGCCTGAAGGGATTTGAGCAGCGGTACCCTTCTGAACTTTCCGGCGGTATGCGCCAGAGGGCTGCCCTAATGCGCACCATTTTGGCTAAAAAAGATGTGCTGCTGTTAGATGAGCCATTTGGAGCCCTGGATGCCATTACAAGGTTTAAAATGCAGTCCTGGCTGTTAAAAGTGTGGGACCGCTTTCAGAGAACCATTTTATTCATTACCCATGATGTGGAAGAAGCGGTATACCTGTCCGATAAAATTTATGTACTGTCCCAGCGTCCAGGCAGAATTAAGCTGGAAATTAATGTGCCGCTGCCCAGGCCGAGAAAACCGGATATTATTACAAGTTCACTTTTCGTAAAAACAAAAGAAAAGGTTCTAAAAGCAATTGAACAATAAACCCGCCGTAAAAACGGCGGGTTTTAATATGCAAGCTGCAGCATCATAGGGGGAAGGCAGATGACAGGAAAAAAGAAGCTGGGCTTACCGGCAAAAATGGGTATTGGCCTTGCTGCCGGTGTTGTATTTGGTTTAATTATTGATTGGGCTGGTTGGGATACAGAATTTATTAAGCCTCTTGGAGATTTATTTATTCGCTTGATCCGCATGGTGGTTGTCCCGCTGGTATTTGCATCACTCGTTGCTGGTGCTGCCAGCGTGGGGAATGCTAAAAAACTGGGCAGTGTGGCTGGTGTTTACATCTGTGAATCTGCCCCTAGAAGGGATAGCATTAGTAGCTGGTGTAGATCGTGTCCTGGATATGGCTCGGACAAGTTTAAACGTAATTGGTGATGCAGTTGCTTCACTGGTGGTGTCCAAAATGGAAGGTGAGCTTGGAGAAACAAAACTGGATGGAGATTTATCAGAACGTGCAGCAGCATAATATTTATAAAGTTTAAACCGGGGTTCTTAAAGCAGACCCCCGGTTTTTTTATATTGTTGGTATATACCGGAGAAAACGATAGCCGGCAAATTTTTACTTAATAATATAAATGACCAGGGAAACTATGATAATCAAAGCACCGGCAAGCAGAAACAAATTGCTTCCAGTACCTTTCTCAGGTTGGGGAGGCAGTTGAGCCAGTGCCTCCTCCGCTGTTGTTTGCAAATCATCCTTCTCTGGTTTTGATTTTTCTCTTTCACCATTTACAGCTGGGGCAATGATGCAGCTGGTGGGTACAAAAGAACTAACTGCTGCACCCTGCCTGCGCTGGCGGAATTTAATGGTGGGTCCTAATATAGCTGCTGCTTTTTCCAGGCATATAGGCCTGGGAAATGACTTTCGCCAATCATAACTTTTAATTGGTTCCAAAAGTGTGGGCTTTATGATGCAGCTGTGAGGAACAATGACCTTATTATTACCTAAAATTACTTTTCTTGGTTTTGTCTTGAGTCCAGTAATGAGAGGTACTGGTGTGTATTTCCGCTGGTTGCGAGGTAAAGTATTTTCATTGGGGCAGATGCTGTTTTGTTTTATAATACAGCTTTCAGGGATAAAAGATTTTTTAGAATCAAACCTTTTTTTTAGTCTAAATTTCATTGGACCATAAAATATGGAAACTGTTTTAATTGTTGGTGGTCCGGTCATTTTTACCGGTTGTTTTACAGAGTTTTTTTTGTACTGTACTGCTGCTGTTTCTTCGGTGATACAGGACTGGGGTACAAATAAAAAATTATTAAATTTACGGTGTCTCTTTCTAATTTTAAAACTGCTTTTTTTTGTTTTACTTCTACAGGTTTTAGGATAACATAACGGGGCTTTTGTGCCGGTTGGAACGGTACAGCTTCTTGGAACAAACGATGAAATAAAATTATTTTTTATTTTTTTCCTGCGGGAACCACTAAAGCCCGTATCCAGGGAAACAATATTGTTGGCTGCAGGCTTTACAGGGGGAGTTTGTTTGGCTTTAACCTTAACCTGCTTATTATTCGTACTCTTATTTTTCTTCACTTTTTTTCTCTTCTTAATCCTTTTACGTCTTCCCATTTTCAACACTCCTCTCACTATAAATAAATGATGATTTTCCCGGAATATTCATAAAACTTTTCTTCTTAAATAATCACTAATTGGAAATTGTTACATTATTTACTCACTTTTTGTCTGCTGCGCGTATATACTACAAAAGAACTATGTTACGTAGTGCTCACTATTGTACAAAAACGTGGTGATTAATAATGATTGGAACTGCTCTTATCGGCTGTGGAGCATGGGGCAGTGCATACCTGCGTACTTTATCTGCCATGCCTGAAGCTGATCTGCTCTATGTGTGTGATTCAAACAAGGAAGTGCAGAAAAAATTAGCACTGGCTTATCCCCAAATTAAAGTGATTAGTGATTATCAAAACTTATTAAATGACCCAGAAGTTCAAGCAGTGATAATAGCAACACCGCCGGGGTCCCACTATCAAATAGCAGCTGATTGTTTAACCAGTGGAAAATCAATACTGGTAGAAAAACCTATTACAACGAACCTAGATGATGCTAAAAAACTGGTAAAGCTGGCTTGGGATACCGGGCGGGTTCTGATGCCCGGGCATCTAATGGTTTATCACCCCGCAATAGAAATAGTGAAAGACTATATAGAACGGGATGTTTTTGGTGAAATAAAATTTATGCATTTTCAACGAACTAACATTAATAAATACCGGGAAGATGTAAATGTGTTGTGGGATTTAACTATACATGATTTGTACATCATGTTTTACCTGCTGCAGGATGTTCCTGTTAGGGTTTATGCCCGTGGAATGAAATGGAAAGAGGATCTGCCAATGGGAGTTATGCTGGTTGACTGTGAATTTAGCGATAATATACTGGTTCATATTCACAGTAGCTGGCATTCAACAGGAAAAAAGCGCAGGTTATGTGTTGTTGGTACAGAATTGATGGCAGAATTTAATGGTACAGCGAGTGTTGATAAAAATTTAATCCTAGTTCGTCCCGACGGTCACACAGAAGAAGTTTATCTGCCAAAGGAAGAGCCATTATACAGGCAGTGTAAGCATTTTTTGCAGTGCATCCAGCAGGATAAACAGCCCCTTTCTAACGGGGTTGATGCAGTTTTAATAACCGACTTAATGGAAAAAATTGATTATTCCTTAGCGCTAAGAAAAGCAGTGTACTGTGAGGGAGATATTAATTATGAAAGTTGAAGTGTTAAAAGAAAAGTACGTCCCGCTGTGGGAAGAATATGTAAAAAGTTCCCGGAACGGTACAATAATGCAGCTGCGAAAATTTCTGAATTACCACCCGCCGGAACGTTTTATTGATCGTTCCCTTTTAATCTTTGATTCTAAGGGACATATAAAGGCTGTAATGCCTGCGGCAGAAAAAAAATTAAGAAATGAAAAAATACTGTTATCTCACCCTGGGGCTTCTCATGGGGGAATTATTGTTGGACAGAAAACAAAAACCACCCACATGCTGGAAATTATAAAAAAAATAAAGGAGTATGCCTGCTGTCATAAATATGATGGCATTGAAGTAAAAATGGTTCCCCGTATCTATCACAGGTGGCCCTGTGATGAAATAGATTACTCCCTGCGCTATCATGGTTTCAAGGTGCTGTATACAGAACTGTCAACGGTAGTGCTGCTTCAAAACTACAATGAAAAATTGGTCAGCAGTACTGTTTTAAGGAATATCCGTAAAGCAGTAAGAAACGGGCTGGAAGTTAAAGAAACTACAGATATTAAAAGTTACTGGCCTATTTTAAAAAGGAACCTATATAACCGTCATCTAGCTGAACCTACCCATAGTTTTGAAGAAATCATCAAGTTAATGAGCCTTTTCAAAGGCAGCATTAAACTTTTTGCGGTTTATAAAGGGAAAAAAATGATAGCTGGTACAGTTGTATTTATATTAAACGACCGCGTAATGAATTGTTTTTATATAGCCCAGGATGAAAAGTACCAGGCGCTCAGACCGTTAAATTTACTCTTTATTTGGTTAATTAAATACGGCAGGAAAAATGGCTTTACTTATTTAGACTGGGGCATCTCAACTGAAGATAAGGGTAAGAAAGTAAATGAAGGTCTTTTTAAATTTAAAGAAAGCTTTAGCGGTAGAGGTGTACTGCGTGAAACTTACAGGTATGATTTAAAGTAAAAAACTAGGGGAGGAGTCTTTATGAGAGTGCTGTTTGTTGACCGGGATCCCCAGTACATTAACGGCATTGCCGAGGGACTGCGCCAGGCTGGCTGTGAGGTTGCAGTTCTTAAGACAGCAGATGAAGAAGAATTGGAAATTACTTATGAGCTTTTCCGCCCGCAGATTCTTTTCACTACCGGGTGGAACAGCCTGCATACCAAAGAAAACCTGGAAAACTTGGGGAGATTTACAGAAAAACATGGCCTGGTACACGTATACTGGGCTACCGAAGATCCGCGCTGGACAAAAGAATGGTCTCTGCCGTTTGTAAAAGCCGCAAAACCAACTCACGTTTTTACGATAGATCCTGGTTCGATACCTATTTATAAGAAGATGGGGAAGGTTTCAGGGTACTTGACATGGGCATGTAATCCTGACTATCACCGGTCCGCTGCTCCCCGAGATGAATATAAATGCGATATAGCAGTGGTAGCTACTGCTGGTATAACGTGGCAGGGATACCGCAAAGAATCAGTGCGCATATTGATTAAGCCGCTGCTGGAAAGGGGCTACAACATAAAGATCTGGGGAAAGCGCTGGGATAAACAGGAACCTGGAAAGTTGGGATTTTCAGTACCGGGAAAAAATGTGTACGGCAAGCTTCCTTATGAAGAAACTAATGCGGTATACAGTTCAGCAAAAATTGTGCTCGGTATACAAAGCCGTACTGATGAACTAACTGCCCGTACTTTTGAAATTATGTCCGCCGGGGGTTTCATGCTGGCCCCAGACATACCGGCCATCAGAAATTATTTTAAACCCGGCAGGCATCTTGCGGTATCAGGATCGGAAAAAGAAACCATAAAAATGGTTGATCACTATCTAAAACATGATGAGGAAAGACACAGAATTGCAGAACAGGGCAGAAAAGAAGTTATCAAAAACCACACATACAGGCACCGGGCCGAGGAACTGCTGAGCTTTCTGGAAGGGAAATAAAATGCAGGTGACAATAAATAGTGCAGTACACTGCAGGGGAATAGATATAACGGGCACGAGGGATGCCTTCATTACATTGGAACCTGCAGAGGAAAACACTGGAATAGTTTTTATCAGGGAAGATTTACCCCATAAACCCCAGGTGCGCTGCTGCAGCAGAAATGCTGTGGTAGACAAACGCTGGACATCACTGGAAGAGAAAGGTACCAGAGTGGAACATACGGAACACTTGCTGGCAGCAGTTAAAGGGTTGGGAATTGATAACCTGGCTGTCCGGATGAACTGTCCCAGTATTCCAGTGGTGGATAGCTACAGCTGTAAAGACTTTGTTAAGGCAATTCTTCAGTCTGGACTAAAAAAACAAACTTCTCCTAAGAAATATATAGATGTAAATGTTCCCCTTGTATTGAAAGACCAGTTTTATTACCAGGGCCGGCGATTTGATAAATTCATTTTTGCTTTACCTGCCAACAAATTGGAACTGATTTATATTTTAGATTATCCTAAAGGCTGGCTTCCTTCTCAAATGGCAGGGTATGTCATTGAGCCGGAGATTTTTATTACCCAGCTTGCCGATGCCCGGTCCTTTATTACAGCGGAAGAATTTCAGCAGGTACAAAAAATGATCGGTGAAGGAATGAAATCGGTACTGGTTTTTCCTCAAGACGGTTCCAGAAAATTGCGGTATAAAAATGAACCGGCCAGGCATAAGCTGGTTGATTTACTAGGTGATCTAGGTATGTGTGGTTTAAATATCAGGGGGAAGTTCATTGCTTATCGCAGCGGCCACAAGCTTAATATTGAAATGGTTAAAAAATTAACTGGAGTAGAGAGTGATTGATATGATTAACATAGCTGAACCCCAGATCGGTGTGGAAGAAATTCAAAAAGTTACTGAGGTTTTAAAAAGTAAAATACTGGCCCAGGGAGAATTTGTTTACCAGTTTGAAACAAGTTTTGCTAAGTTTTTAGATATTGAATTTGCCGCAGCGGTTTCTTCTGGAACTGCTGCACTGCATGCAATTATGGCGGCACTGCCAATATATCCTGGAGACAAGGTTCTTACCACACCTTTTTCATTTGTGGCTTCTTCCAATGCTGTATTATACTGCGGTGCTGTGCCTGTTTTTGTAGATATAGATCCTAACACTTATAACATTTCACCTGCTGCGCTGGAGGAAGCTATAAAAAAACATCCTGATGCCAAAGCTGTCTTAGTAGTGCATATTTTTGGACTGCCTTCAGATATGGACGATATCTGTTATCTGACCAAAAAAAATAAGTTATATCTAATTGAAGACTGTGCCCAGGCTCATGGTGCCCTTTACAAGGGTAGGAAAGTAGGTACTTTCGGAGAGGCTGCAGCATTTAGTTTTTATTCTACCAAAAATATTACTTCCGGTGAGGGAGGCATGGTAGTAACAAGCAGCCCGGAAATTAACCGTAAAGTAAGAATGTTTATCAACCACGGTCAGTCAAAAAAATACCAGCATGACATCCTGGGTTACAATTACCGCATGAGCAACATTCATGCTGCCATTGGTATAGAGCAGTTAAAGAAACTGGGGGAATTTAATCAAAAAAGAATTTTAAATGCACAATATTATTACAAAAACATTAAAAATAAGAAGGTTGTGCTGCCCTATACACCTAAAGAATCCACCCATGTATATCACCAGTTTGTTTTACAAACCGAAAACAGGAAAAAGTTTATAAAACACCTGCATGAAAATGGTGTAGGCAGTGCTGTTCATTATCCCGAAATTATACCTAGGCAGAAACTCTACCGGGATAGGTTTAACTATAGAGAAAAATGGCCGGCTGCAGAAAAACTATGCCGGCGCTGTGTCTCAATTCCAGTACATCAAGGTTTAACTGAACAACAGTTCAGGTACATTGTAAAGGTTGTGAACAGCTATGCCTAAAATAGTTGCTATTCACCAGCCCAATTATCTGCCGTGGATTGGATATTTTCACAAAATGATGAGTTGTGATGTGTTTGTTATTGCTGATGACGTAAAGCTCTCAACCAGTTCGATAACTCATCGTAATAAGATTAAATGTACCAGTGGCGTATTACTGCTGACGGTTCCCCTTGCAATAAAAAGAGTTATTATAAAAGATGTCATAATTTATAACGAAATAAACTGGGGGGAAAAGCATTTTCAGTCTTTACAGCATTGTTATGCCCGTTCCCGTTATTGGAGCGACTATAAAGAACATTTTCGGGATATATACAGTAAGAAGTGGGAAAAAATAATTGATTTAAATATGACTCTAATTAACTTAATACGAAAAATACTTGAAATTAAGACCCCCATGGTTTTTTCTTCTCAACTGCCGAACCTAAAGGGAAGAAAGAGTGAGCGGATTGTAGATATATGCAAAAAGCTGAAAGGTGATGTTTACTTATCCGGTCAGGGAGCAAGAGTGTACAATGATGAGCAGTTTTTTAACCAGGAAGATATAGAGCTTAGGTATCAGCAGTTTAAACATCCTGTTTATCCTCAACTGTGGGGGGAGTTTGTAGACAAATTATCGGTGGTAGACTTAATTTTTAACTGCGGCCCGGAAAGTAAAAAAATTTTGGAGGGGTGCAGTTATGAAGAAGGTTAATGTTCTGGTAACTGGGTCAGGTTCGCTGTACGGGGTAGCAATTGTAAAATCACTGGTTTCCGGGCCGTTGAACTGCCGGGTGGTGGCTTGTGATACTGATGTCACCACCTTGGGTCTATATCTTGCTCATCAAGGATACCTCGTTCCTCCTGCTTCTGAAACACAAGATTGGCTGCATAAAATTATGGAGATCTGCCGTCAAGAAGAAATTCGCTGTATTTTAATATGTTCTTCTCATGAAATTCAGGCATTTGCCAAATATAAAGACTTCATTTATCAAGAAACTGGAGCAAAAGTTTTTGTAAATCCATTAAAAGTTGTACGTTTATGCAGTGATAAGTGGTTAACTGTAAAATTTTTAAAGGAAAATAATTATTACTACCCTCGTACAATAAGGTGGCCGGAAGATAGAAAACTACTGCCAGACTTTATAAAAAAAGATGGGTTTCCACTGGTAGCTAAACCTCGTGTGGGGGCTGGTTCACAGGGAATTGCAGTCGTTCGGAGTATTAAAGAACTAAATGAATTTATCAGTGGTAAGGATAATTATGTAATTCAAGAATACCTGCCTGAAAATGACGGTGAATTTACTGTAGGTGTATGTATGGGTTCGTATGGTAAGGCATTATCTTGTATTACGTTAAAGCGAAAACTGCAGGACGGTATGACTATGTCTGCACTGGCAGGTGATTACAGCGAAATTTGTAATTACTGCCAGGCAGTGGCCAGGGATTTAAACACCTATGGACCGTGTAACTTTCAACTGCGGCTTAAAAACGGCTTCCCATACATTTTTGAGATTAATCCCCGCTTCAGCAGTTCTACTGGTATGCGAATAGAGCTGGGAGTAAACGAAGCAGAACTCTTAATAAGGTCAGAGGTGTTAGGGCAAACCGTAAAAAGACCGCAAATTAAGAAGGCCTGTGTTATACGGCAGTTCAGCGATTATGTAATTCCCATAGAAAAAGTTAATAAATTTACTTCCTCTAACTCAATATAATGTTTAAATACACAGCCAATAATTATTAGCTGCATTTTTAGGGCAAACTAATAACAGCATATAGAGGAGGTAGATGGTGGTTAAGGCACGGGAAAAGGGGCTGTTTACCGCCACTAAATTTGAATACAAGCTTTTAAAGAAGGCATTAAGTGTGGGAACAGAAGAACTGACAAAAACCATTCGACATATTACCCCGGAAGAAGAGCGGCGCCAGTTACTGTGCATCACGGAACAAGCTCACAAATTTCTGCCTTTTGTGGTTCCCAGTCAAGTATTGTCTGAATGGGCTGTAAAACAAATAGATAAATATTTTACAAAAGGTAAACTTAGTGGGGAATGTGAGTATAAATTACAAACTATGGTTGAGGCAATGACTGATTCATTTGTAGTTAATGCTTTAATTGAATCTACCCGCAGCGAAGAAGATTGGCATAAAATGGTGGAGCATATAGTTACAAACTTTGCTGACGTTTGCGGTTATAAAGATATAATACAGTAAACTAATAATCCTCCAGTTTTTTATACCTGGTTAAAAAGTCATGTGCTTGCTCAAATATAAGACCAGTAATAAACCACAGCGGAGCCATATCTAAGCGTATTAAACCGTGTATTTCCCAGCTGCTTGTTCCAGAGTAATTCCACGGGCTGGAACCTGCAATTTTTCGTATTATACCTCCTGTAGAATATTCTATGGCAAATATTACTGGAACCCACACTAATCCCCTCACATACCAGGGAAGTTTCCTAATTGCATCATGCAAAGGTTCCAGGAAAACTGCTAGACCGTAAATGGGGAACATCCACAAGTAGGTTTGTGCGGTCAAGCGCGGATCTCCCTCGTATAGAGATTCCAGTCCCGTCCAAATAATTTCTAAAATCCATCCCATTAGCCCGTAAATGATAAATCTGGTTTTCATGAGGTTATTTTTTGTCAAAATATCTATAATTATAAATAATTGTAAATAATGTTTTATGCTTAAATACTGAGTCCATTTGCAACAAAATACTATTGAAATACTTAAGCTATAATGCTATAATCTAAACGTGAAAATTTAGGCAATGGAGGTTAGCAATGGAACACCCAACACATACTCAAATTATTTTTGCTGATAGTGTGGAAGAAGCCAAGGAAAAGTATTTAGCACTGGGTATTAAACCAGACCATGATCCCAATCCAAGAGTAGAAGTGATTAAGGTAACAGAGGAAGAAGATGTGGACTTAGATCAAGATTTTAATTTATTTGGTGAAGTTTCTGTAGGCCCCGATGTAATGGAAAAAATAAGAACTGACGCAGAGAGGGCATACGTCGTTTACTACATGGAAAAACATTAATTTGCAGAATGAGCTCAGCTTGGTGAGCTCATTTTTTATTTTTGTTTAGGAATTATGCTTTTTTATATTTGTGGATAACAACTTGTCAAGGTATTTACCGGAGAAAACGGCAGCCGGCAAATGTTGAGGTTGGAGTAATAAGTGAATGGCAGTCAGAACACAATAACTTAAAAAATTAGATTTGGGTGGTTTTAGTGATTATCCGGTTTGGTTACGTTGCCATGTCAGTAATGATGGAAAACGCTTCACCCTCGAGAACAGTTACTCTATCAAACTATAAAAAATTGGCTAAAAAAGATCCTGAAGCGGCATTAAATAAAGTAAGAATGGTGGCCAGGGAAAATCTACATAACTGCCTTCGCCTGCTCAGGCATAACAAAGCTCATAGTGTCAAGGTGTTCAGGTTTTCTTCAAAAATTGTTCCCCTGGCCACTCACCCGGATCTAAGTCACTGGAATTACATAAAAGACTTGTGGCCGAGTTAAAAGAACTGGGGGACTTTGTTAAGGATAACGATATGAGGGTGACTTTTCACCCTGACCATTTTGCAATTATTAATACCCCCGATAAAGAGGTGCTGAAAAAATCACTCCTGGATCTTGTTCACCATGCAAAGTTATTTAATGCTATGGGATTGGACTATAAATCTAAGCTGGTAATACATGTGGGCGGAGGTTATAAAGATAAAACTGCTTCTTTAGAAAGATTTATAGAAAACTGGGCTAAGGTACCCAAGGGACTGCAGTATCGTATTGCCTTAGAAAATGATGATAAAATATATACAGCAACAGAAGTATTATATCTATGCCAGAAACTGCAGCTGCCGATGGTGTTGGATATTCATCATTACCGCTGCAATCATGGTGAAAATGAAAGTTTAGAAGAAATATTACCTGAGTTCCTGGATACTTGGAGAAAAACTGGGCTGAACCCTAAGATTCATGTTAGCAGTCCAAGAAGTAAAAACGATATGCTGAGCCATCATGATTATGTTAACCCAGGAGATTTATACCCTTTTCTGAAACTGGTAAAGGAATACAATGTAGATTTAGATGTAATGGTGGAGGCTAAGCAAAAAGATAAAGCCATGTTTAAACCTAGTTAAAGATTTAGGAGATTACCCGGGCTTCAAAATGCTGGGGGATGCAGTTTTATACTTTGCCTAGAGTGAAAGCCTATCCTGTATGGAACCAGGAGAGGCTTGTTTTTTTTATCATAAAAAAATTAAGAAATATTTAGAAGACTGCATTGTATCAATTGATATGGCAAAAAATAAATGCAGCTTATTTTAAGCAGTGAAAATTAATCTATATAAGCGAAGGGGTCTAGTTTTATGAATGAACAGTTACCTAAGGTACTGGTTATAGGCAGTATAAACATGGACCTGGTTGCCTACTCCCAACGGATACCCCAAGTTGGTGAAACTGTCCTGGGAGAAAAATTTTCCACCATTCCTGGCGGTAAAGGTGCTAACCAGGCTGTGGCGGCAGCAAGAATGGGCGCCGACGTCACCATGCTCGGTGCAGTGGGAGATGATATTTACGGGGAGCAGCTGCTGAGAAACTTACAGGAAAATGGTATTGACATAAGCAGCATAAAAAAGAGCCGGTCTTCCACAGGTGTTGCTTTGATAAATGTAGATTCAAAAGGAAATAATCAAATAGTTGTTGTTCCCGGGGCCAACTATCGTTTATTACCCGAGGAACTGGAGGATAAAGCTGCTCTGTTTAAAGAACACCGTCTGGTGGTTATGCAGCTGGAAACCCCGATAGAAACCATTACTAAGGCAGTAGAGCTGGCCAATAGGAACCAGGTGCCGGTAATGCTTACACCGGCCCCAGCAAGAAAGCTGGAAAAGAAACTGCTGGCGGGAATTGACTTTTTAATACCTAATGAACACGAAGCAGTTCTGCTGGGAGGAAGACCGGAAAACGGTTACAGCGACTTAAAAAAGCAAATTAAAGGAACACTTATTGTTACCCTGGGTGCAGATGGATTAGCTTATTCAATTCCCGGTGGACAGTTAGAAAAAATACCGGCCTTTCCAGTAGATGCTGTGGACACTACTGCTGCAGGGGATGCATTTACCGGGGGGCTTGCTGCAGGTTTGGCAGCAGGTATGGACCTTAAAGAAGCATTACGCCAGGGATGTGCGGCTGCTGCCCTTTCTGTTACCAAGCCGGGTGCTCAGCCTTCTCTTCCTTATAAGAATGAGGTAGATGTTTTTTTGAGGGGGTTGGATAAATGAAAAAGTCAGGAATTCTGCACCGGGAATTGGCTTATCAAGTAGCAAGTTTAGGTCACGGAGATATGATTGTAATTGCAGACAGCGGCCTGCCAGTACCCAGGGAGGTTAAATGTATAGACCTGGCAGTGATGAAAAATGTACCGCCGTTTTTAAGTGTACTTGATGCTGTTTTAGGTGAAATGGTGGTGGAAAAAGCGGTGGTAGCGGAAGAATTGTTACCTAACAGCATGTTAGTTGAAGCCGTGAAAGAGAGGCTGCAGCCAGTTCCAGTGGAAACGGTGAGCCACCAATCGTTAAAAGAAATTAGCAGAGAAGCCAAGGCCGTTGTACGTACCGGTGAATGGACACCTTATGCAAACATAATACTGGTGGCCGGGGTAGCATTTTAACATCTTATGCTGCTGGTAAAGGGGGTGGATAAGTGACTCTATTACAAATGAAAGGTATTAGCAAGTCTTTTCCTGGAGCCAAGGTGTTAGACGGGGTAAATTTGGAAGTAAAACAGGGAGAGATTCATGCTCTTCTTGGTGAAAACGGGGCTGGAAAATCAACACTTATGAAGATACTTACGGGCATTCACCAGAAAGATGCCGGGGAAATTATCTATGATGGTAAAAAAATTACCCCAACCAACCCCAAGGAAGCTGAAAATTTAGGGATTGTCATGATTCACCAGGAATTCAACCTGGTACCTTATATATCGGCGGCTGAAAACATCTACTTGGGAGCGGAAGAGGCTTTTTCTAAAATGGGGATTGTAAATTGGAAAGCCCTGTACAACTCTGCTGATAAATATTTGCAGCAGGTAGGGTTGAACATTTACCCTGGTACCAAGGTAGCTGATTTGAATGTTGGAGAAAAACAGCTGGTGGAAATTGCCAAAGCTCTTTCACGGCGGACAAGGCTTCTAATTATGGATGAACCTACCGCTGCCCTTACAGAAAGGGAGACTAAAAGATTATTTGAAATAATAAAAAATTTATCTGCCAATGGAGTAGCAATTATTTATATATCTCACCGGATGGAAGAGTTGTTTGCTGTCTGCCACCGGGTAACCGTTTTAAGAGACGGGAAGTATATAGCTACTAAAGAAATAGCTGAAACAAATATTGATGAACTGGTAAGCCTGATGGTTGGACGCCAGCTAAGCGAGCGCTTTCCCAAAAAACCTGCAGAGATAGGAGAAGTTATTCTGCAGGTAAAGAATTTTAGAAACAAATACCTTCACGATGTAAGCATAGAAGTTAGAGCTGGTGAGGTAGTAGGTTTGGCTGGTTTAATGGGTGCAGGAAGGTCGGAGTTGGTGAGGGCTATTTTTGGTGCTGACCCGGTTGAAGGGAAACTGGTGTTTGGAGATTTTTCCGGGACATTTAAACACCCCAGTGAAGCGATAAAAAAGGGTATTGCCATGGTTCCTGAAGACAGGAAAGACCAGGGGTTAATTCTTAGTTTCAGCGTAAGACACAATCTTGCATTACCCACTTTACATAAGCGGGCAGTAATGGGGAACATTAATTACCGGCAGGAAAAAGAAATGACCCGGAGGCAGGTTGAGAAACTAAAAATAAAGCTTGCCACCCCGGAACAGGAGGCTAAAAGTTTAAGCGGTGGAAACCAGCAGAAGGTAGTATTTGGAAAGTGGTTGGAGGCAGAACCTAAACTTTTTATTCTTGATGAACCTACAAGAGGTGTGGATGTGGGGGCCAAGGTGGAGATTTATAACTTAATAAATAAACTTACATCCAGAGGAATAGGAGTTCTCCTTGTTTCTTCAGACCTGGAAGAACTTATGGGTATGAGCGACCGGGTATATGTAATGTATGAAGGCAAAATTACTGGACACTTTAAACGAGATGAAATGAGTGACGAAGCAATAATGTACTGTGCAACCGGAGGTAGTAAATGAAGAAATTAAAATATTTTATTCAAAGATACAATATAGGGCCGTTTATAGGTTTGCTTGTAATTTGTATTGTCTTAAGTATTTTGTCAGACAGGTTTTTAACAGTCTCCAACCTGTTAAACGTAACCAGGCAGGTATCAATAAACGCCCTCTTAGCTGTGGGTTTAACATTTGTTATCATCACCGGGGGCATTGATCTGTCAGTGGGCTCAACCTTAGCTCTTGCCGGGGCAGTGGCGGCAGGAATGCTGTCCAGCGTTACCAGTGTACCACTGGTGGTTTTTTACGCTTGTTTTATCGGACTTTTGGCAGGAACCTTTAACGGCCTGCTGGTGGCTAACGGCAAGATAGCACCGTTTATTGCTACCCTTGGAACCATGACGTTATTCAGAGGTATAACTTTAATATACACAGAAGGGCGGCCTATCAGAGCTGTTTCTGATACTTTTTATCAGGTAGGTGGGGGATATATTGGCCCCATTCCTGTTCCCATTATCATTATGCTTCTAGTTGTACTGGTGGCATGGTATGTTTTGAAAAACATGACTGTCGGCCGCAGAATATATGCCATTGGGGGTAACGAAGAGGCAGCACGCTTAAGCGGCATTAAAACTAACAGCTACAAGATACTGACTTATTCCGTTAGCGGTCTTTTAGCTGGATTAGCGGGTGTAATACTCACTTCAAGACTTTTATCGGCGCAGCCTACAGCTGGGATGGGATATGAACTTAATGCCATAGCTGCAGTAGTTCTGGGAGGGACAAGCCTTACTGGTGGTATAGGTGGAGTTGGCGGCACCCTGGTAGGGGCATTAATTATCGGCGTTCTAAATAACGGTCTTAATTTGATGAATGTATCTTCATTTTATCAGCAGGCGGTAAAAGGTATTGTAATCCTGCTGGCGGTTTTGATAGATCAGAGAAGCCGGGCAGGAAATAAATAAATTATTAAGGAGGTTAATTATGAAAAAAATAATAATTCTAACAATGTTTGTTTTAGCACTGCTGCTATCTGCAGGATGTGCAGGAGGAGGAAACGAGGATCAGCAAGCAGGGGATCAAGCAGCTGACAGAGATGGTAAGATGAAGATTGGTTTGGCTATATCAACACTTAATAATCCATTTTTTGTAGACCTGCGGGACGGTGCCAAGGCCTATGCAGAAAAGATAGGGGCTGATCTGGTGGTGATGGACGCCAGGAATGACGCATCGCGCCAGGTAGCGCAGGTAGAAGATTTGATTCAACAGAAAGTTGATATTATTCTTTTAAATCCAACCGACAGCGACGGACTGGTGACGGCAGTAAAGAGTGCTAACAGGGCAGATATTCCTGTGGTTACCCTGGACCGCAGTGTCACTAGTGGTGAAGTGAAGTCCCACGTGGCTTCCGATAATGTTGCCGGTGGGAGAATGGCAGCTGAATTTATTGCCCAACAATTAAATGACAGCGGCAAAGTGGTGGTGCTGGAAGGAATTCCAGGAACATCCGCTGCCCGGGACCGGGGTAAAGGGTTTAATGATGTAATGGAAAATAAAGAAAATATTGAAATTGTATTTTCCCAGCCGGCAGATTTTGACCGCGCAAGAGGCCTGAGCGTTATGGAAAATGCCCTCCAAGCACAGACTGATATTGATGCGGTCTTTGCCCACAACGATGAGATGGCTTTGGGAGCTATTCAGGCCATACAGGCGGCTAACCGTGAAAATATTATAGTTGTGGGATTTGATGGTACAGAAACCGCCGTTCAGGCAGTGAAAGAGGGGAGAATGGCGGCCACCGTTGCCCAACAGCCGGCAGTAATAGGAGAAACAGGAGTAAAAATAGCAGAAAAGATTGTAAAAGGAGAATCGGTAGATAAAACTATACCTGTAAATTTAAAGCTGATTACTCAGGAAACTGAAAAAGGTGACCAGCAGGAAACTTAAGAAAAAA
>JACDOL010000017.1 GCA_017656165.1 Desulfotomaculum sp. | reverse complement strand
TAATAATATTTAATTCTTCAGCAAGAGTTAAAACTGCACCCACTGCCAGTATCATTACTCCTATTATGTGTATGCTTAAAGAAGTAGAGTAATTTTGTATACTTTTTAATTTTAAGGCATAAAAAACCCAGACCAGGACAGCCAGTATAAAAATGCCGTTAAATAATAATAGCATATATAACTGTTGTTAGTCATGCAGCATCACACATTTCCCTTTATTTATGACCTAACAGGTTATATGTCTTCTAGCAAAAAAATGCACTTCCTTTTGTAATTTTTATCCAAACATATTTAATGCCCAAGGCTTAGCCTCGGGCTTTTCGGTTAACTGAGCAGCTTTTTTACACATCTTTTCACATGCTTAATAACTTCTTCTTCCTCTATGGTCAGTACCTTACGGTTCTGCATTACCAGTTCCCCATCAATTATTACGGTCTTAACATCCGCACTGTGTGCCGAGTAAACCATATGAGCATAATAGTCATGCTGGGGCATTAAATGGGGAGCACTAAAGTCTACCAGTATTAGATCTGCTTTCATTCCTGGTTTTAACTGGCCAATTATGCCTTCCATGCCTAGTGCCCTGGCCCCGCCTGCAGTGGCCATCTCCAGTGCCTTGTATGCCGGCATCACCGTGGGGTCCATGTTCGATACTTTTTGTAATAAAGCAGCGGTGCGCATTTCTTCCAGCATATCCAGGTTATTGTTGCTGGAAGCACCATCAGTACCTAGTCCTACCTTAACACCGGTCTCAATCATCTTTTGTACCGGTGCAATGCCGCTGGCAAGCTTCATATTGCTTTCAGGGTTATGGGCCACACCCACATGATTTTCTGCCAGTATCTTTATGTCAGTTTCATCTACATGCACACAATGAGCTGCCAGAGTACGATAATTAAAGAGACCTAAGCTTTCCAAGTGCTGTACCGGTGTTTTACCATACTGTTTAACAATATCCCGGTGTTCATCCAGTGTTTCCGCCAGGTGTATGTGTATTCCCACGCCTAGATCTTCTGCTGCTTCCATAACCTTTTCCAAGTATTCGGGCGGACAGGTATAGGGGGCATGGGGACCAAGCATAGTGGTAATGCGCCCCCCAGCAGCACCTTGATATTTTTCCACAAAGTTAATTCCATCTTTTAATGCTTCACTGCCATTGGGAGCAGCTCCTATCAATCCCCTTGACAGCACTGCCCTCATGCCGCTTTCTGAAACAGCATCAGCCGCTTTGTCCATATATGCATACATATCATTAAAAGTGGTAGTGCCTGATTTTATCATTTCCAGGCAGGCCAGCAGGGTTCCGTAATATATGTCTTCTTCTCCCATTTTGGCCTCCAACGGCCAAATTCTCTTATTTAACCACTCCATCAACGGCATATCATCAGCATATCCCCGTAAGAGGGTCATGGCAGCATGGGTATGGCAGTTGATAAAACCGGGCATGGCCACCATGCCTTCGCCTTCTATTTCTAATTCCGGTTTAAAATCCTTGGGAGCTGATCCACTGGTGCCAACAGAAAGAATTTTATCTCCAGAAATGGCAATTTCCCCGTTTTCAATTATATTTTCAGGTCCTGCCATGGTGAGAATATTTATATTGCGAACCAGTATTTGGGACATGATTATACCTCCAATTATCTTTGCCCATACTTATAAAGATAAAACTCTCTTAATGCAGACACATCTTCTGGGCAAAGTATTTTGGGATCTCCGGCAAGCCTAGCCAATATATAAATTTGTGCACACCGCTCTACCATCATGCACACATCAAAGGCTTCTTCTAAATTCCTTCCTACTCCAACTACACCGTGGTTGGCCAGCAGAACGGCATTTTTATCACCCAGCGCCTTAATTGTATTTTCTGCCAGCTGCTCACTGCCAGCCATAGCATATTCCGCCACCGATACTTCACCGCCAATAAGAGCAGCCATATCCTCCAATATCGGCGGTATTGGGATACCAGATACCGCCAGGGCACTGGCATAGGCGCTGTGAGTATGCACCACTGCTCTAACGTCGCTGCGGTGAGTATAAATGGCCAGGTGCACCTTTAATTCACTGGAAGGTTTCAACTCTCCTTCCAGCACTTCACCTTTCATATCTACAACCACCTGCATATTAGGTCTGAGTTCTTTATAGCTCATACCACTGGGAGTGATTACAACCTGTTCTTCATCAGGGAGGTAGCAGGATATATTCCCCCAGGTACTTAAGTTCAAATTTGAATCAGCTATTTTTTGGCAGAACTTAGCTACACGTTCCCTGGCCTTTTCTACTGTCAGCTTGAACTTCACAGGCATTCACCACCCACCGGTTTATTCAGCATGATTCCAGGAATTAATATATTTCTCCTGTTCAGGAGTAAGTTTGTCAATATCGATACCCATGGACTGCAGTTTGATGTTTGCTACCCGGCCATCAATGTGACCTGGAACGTTATACACACGCCTCTCAAGTTTTCCAGCATTTTCGAGCACATACTTGGCTGACAGGGCCTGTAGGGCAAATGACATATCCATTATTTCTGCCGGGTGCCCATCACCTGCAGCCAAATTTACCAACCTGCCCTCGGCCAAAAGGTACAGCTTTCTCCCGTCAGGCATGGTAAATTCCTCAATGTCTTTCCGAACAGTACGCACATCACTGGCCAGCCGGTACAGATCAGGCTTGTTTACTTCCACGTCAAAATGACCGGCGTTGCACATTATAGCCCCGTCTTTCATCAGTTTATAATGTTCTTCTACCAGTACATCTTTACAGCCTGTAACAGTAATAAAGATATCCCCGCGTTTTGCTGCTTCCAGGCTGTGCATTACTGCAAATCCGTCCATATGAGCTTCTATGGCTTTAACAGGGTCTACTTCAGTAACTACAACTTTGGCCCCCAAACCTTTTGCCCTCATTGCTATACCCTTACCGCACCAACCGTAGCCCATAACCACAACGGTTTTTCCGGCAACAATCAAATTAGTGGTGCGCATGATGCCGGTCCAAACCGATTCCCCGGTCCCGTAACGGTTGTCAAACAGGTACTTGCACATGGCATCATTAACTGCAATCATTGGAAACTTAAGGCCACCTTCTTTTTCTAGTGCACGCAGCCTCAGCACCCCGGTGGTAGTTTCCTCACAGCCGCCTTTAACATTACCAGCAAGGTCCTGTCGCTCAGAGTGAAGCAGATGAACCAGGTCACCGCCATCATCTATAACTATGTCAGGGTTATTTTCCAGTACATGCAGCAGGTGGTCCTTGTATTCTTCAGGAGTAGCATTATACCAGGAATATACTTTAATACCCGCCTTAGCTAGAGCAGCGGCAACATCATCCTGGGTGGATAGCGGGTTAGAACCTGAAATGGACACATCTGCCCCTCCTGCGGCCAACACCTCAGCAAGATATGCTGTTTTGGCCTCCAGGTGAATGCTGACTGCTATTTTTATCCCCTTAAAAGGTTTTTCCTTTTCAAATTCTTTCTTAATGGAGTTCAAGACCGGCATGTGTTTGCTTACCCAATCAATTTTTAAACGGCCTTCCGGTGCTAAATTTATATCTTTAATTAAATAATCCGGCATCAGCATCTCCTCCTTTTACCGGGAAGGATTTTGTCCCCGGCAGACTTCACTGGTTTCAGTATCCTTTTCCATTATTTTGCGCAGGTTCTCAGTATAAGGGGGTTTAACCACTCCGCGTTCTGTAATAATTGCAGTAACCAGTTCGTGCGGTGTTACGTCAAAGGCCGGGTTCCAGACTTTAACCCCGGTTGGAGCTACACTTGTACCGCCAATAGTGGTAACCTCAGTTTCATCCCTTTCTTCAATGGGAATCTGGCTTCCAGATGATAAACTTAAGTCCAGGGTTGATGTTGGAGCTGCAACATAAAATGGCAGTCCATGGGCCTTGGCCAGCACTGCCAGGCCGTATGTACCAATTTTGTTAGCCACATCCCCATTTGCTGCTATCCGGTCAGCTCCAACAATAACCAGGTCAGCTTTCCCTACAGCCATTAAATATCCTGCCATATTGTCAGTAATTAATGTAACAGGTATTTTTTCCTGCATCATTTCCCAGGCTGTGAGCCTTGCTCCCTGGAGGAGCGGGCGTGTTTCATCGGCAAAGACCTCGATGTTTTTATTGGCCCGGTGAGCAGCTCTAATAACACCCAGTGCAGTACCAAATCCTGCAGTGGCCAGTGCACCGGCATTGCAGTGAGTTATGATGCGGGCATTTTCCGGTATTAAACTCTGCCCGTATTCACCCATCTTCCGGTTTGCTTCCAGGTCTTCACAGAAAATTTTGTGTGCTTCTTCTAGAAGCAGCGCCTTTATTTCTTCTACATTTAAATCGTCCCGGTTCTTTACCTTGTTCAGCACCCGGTCAACAGCCCAGCGAAGGTTTACAGCAGTGGGCCGGGTGGAAGCCAGCTTATTACCTATACTGTTCAGCTCAGCTAAAAATTTTTCCCTGTCATTTTCGTTTATACTGTTGGCCCCCAAAACCATTCCATAAGCAGCAGCGGCACCTATGGCAGGTGCACCGCGTACACTAAGCCTTCTGATTGCACCGGCAACTGTTTCTACATCTTTTGCTTCAATATACTCTATTTTTTCCGGCAGTTTCGTCTGGTCTAATATTTTTAGTATCCCATCTTCCCAAATCATGGTCTTCACAGCTTATCACCCTTTCAACAGTTCATGCATGGGACCGCTTACGGCAGTATGACAGCCGCATTCCCGATCAAGAGAAAGTTTTGATATTGTACCCATGGCCAGTTTGCGCAGATTTTCTGCATTTTTATCCATTACTTCCAGTACTTCCTCATGTGTTAAGGGGTTTTCAGAAATCCCAGCACCAAAATTTGTAACCATGCAGACGGTAGCATAACATATTCCTGCTTCCCTGGCCAGCACCACTTCAGGCACGCTGGTCATACCTACCAAGTCACCACCCAGTTTTTTGAACATCTTTATCTCGGCTGGTGTCTCATACCGGGGTCCCTCTGTCGTTACATAAACACCACCCTGGTGGTAAGATAATTTCAACTCATCAGCCACCTGAGCCATTACTTTTCGCAGCCCCGGGCAGTAAGGATCAGTTACATCCACATGCACTACACCGTTCTCGCCTCCTTCAAAAAAAGTAGAAGGACGAGATTTAGTAAAATCTAAAAACTGGTCACAGAAAACAAAATCTCCCGGCTTCATCTTTTCATTAATAGACCCAACCGCAGCAGTAGCAATAATGGTTTTTACACCTAGTTTCTTTAATCCCGCAATGTTTGCCCTGTAATTTACCAGGTGAGGCGGTACACTGTGACCGGCCCCATGCCTGTTTAAAAATGCCACATCTTTGCCCTGGTATTGGCCAATTTTCACCGCCGTTTCCCCAAAAGGTGTACTGATTTTTTCTTCTCGAATATTTGACAGGATATTAGGATCATATACTCCTGTTCCCCCAATAATGGCTATCCTTACACTCATCATCATCCCTCCATTCAGCATGTTAGAGCTATATTGACGTGCACAAAAAGCAAATATTCGCCCTGCTGGTGATAATATCCTGGTAACAGATATCAAAAATATGTAGGGAACTTAATTAAATTACATCACTTAAAAATTATCTTCCTGCCCCATGGAGGGGTTTTGTTTTCAGATGTAAGAACCCACAAAACAGGATAATCCGGTTCAATCACAGGATATAATGTCATCCCGTCTGTAAAATAAATTAGCGCTGATGGGTTTAATCTTCTTTTTTCAACTTCTCTAAAAACGGGGTGGGTATCAGTACCCCCACCACCCCTGGGAATAATGTTATTAAAATCCGTCAAGTTATACCATCCCTGAATTTTAGAATCACAAAAAACCAGGTGACCATTTATAGTGGGAAAAGATGCAGTAATAGCCCGGACCTCAGATAAAAATCTCTGCAGCTGACTGTTATCTACCGACCCGGAGGTATCCACTGCCACTACAATATCTTCCAGCCTTTCTTCCTCTTCACCCAGGTCCGGTACCAGTATATTATAAGGTACCAGCCTTCGGTCAGGCGGCAGCCAGCTGTAATCAGATTTTATCTTGGTTAAAAACTCCGCCAGCACAACCCGCCAGTTTTTTTCCGGGTACAAAAAACCTCCCACAGCCCTTTCTAAAGCGCCGGGCATATCACCCCTGCTGCGTGCTGTCTGAACCGCCCGGGCTACCCTTTCTTTCCACAGCTGATCCACAGCGCCGCCCCGGAATTTAAAATCGTGTCTCTTAGCTTCCCAACGATGGTGCTGATCAACGGGCTCATAATCTTTTCCTGCGCTTCTGTCATCGCTGCCGCTGTCACCTTGAAGGTTATTCTTTTTTATGCCCCCTGTTTCTTTGGTACCCAGTAAATTGTAAACTTCTTCTGCACTCTTCCCCCGGTACAGCTTGTCCGCCGGCATATCACCCGGAATCTTATATCCCTCATCAGCAAGTATTAAATTAACAACATGGTCACACGCCTTATTCCATCGTTGAGGTTCTCTGGAACCCCTGCGCCACAGGTGCCCCAGGGCGCAGTGCAGTACTGTATGACAAATAGCTGCTGCAATCTCATCTTCAGTTAAGTTAATAAACCAGCCCGGGTTATAATACAGGTTTTCTCCATCAGTATCCACCCGGTTTACTGACTGTTCAGAAACAGGCTGAAGGTACATAAGCAGGGTTCCAAAAAAGGGATTTTTTAAGAGGACCTTTATTTTTGCCCTGGTTAATTTATCTTTAGCTTTATCCTCATTACTCATTCTCAAATACTCCCGTATTTATAAAATAAATTTACGGTATTTTGCAGCCCATTCCACCCATTCGGGCAGCGCCTGGAGTTTTTGGGCTACCAGTTCTGATCTAAGAGCATCTCTAACTGTTAAAACTGAGAACTCATCCGGCATTTTCATGGTATACATAATAAAATTTCTCAATCGTTCTTGAATTTCTCCATGTTCAGCTTCTTTTACCAGCCGTGCTGCCAGTGCACTGCTCAGCGCGTACAATATGTCTGGTTCACTGGGTACATCCACAGCTTGTCCCTGCAGAATTTCATCTATATCAGGCAGTTTCTTAACTGCCCTGCAGAACGCTAAAAACTCCGACGCCGCTCCTTCTCCCACTGTGCCTTTAACCACCTCAGCTGCGGTACTGGAAGTGTTAGGATCGGGATAGCATTTCAGCACATTGGAAAGCATCTCCCAGGAACGGGGACTGGCAAAAACAATGTTATCATTATTGGAATCAAAAGTGCACAGAAGCTGGGGCCTGAAATTTAAAAAAGCAATTATCCTGGAGTCAATGCCATTTTCCAGCGCCCATTTTTTCCAGTCATCTAAGTCCTCTTCCACCGGCAGATGAATCATACGGTTGGCCAGTGGGGTAGGCATTTTATATGTTACTCCCCTGTCAGTAAGGCGGTTCCCAGCCACCACCTGTATCCAGTTAGGAGCCATCTTCCAATCTCCCAATCTTCTTTCCCAGATTACCTGGTAAGCCGCTGCTTGAACAGTAGGTGGCGCTGAGGTAAGCTCGTCCCAAAATAATATTAAGTGTTCTCCGTACTGCTCTACAGCAGGCAAAAGCCCCGACTGAAGCCACACTGCCAGTCCCCGCTCCACATCAGGGTAGGGCAGTCCCCGGAGATCAACAGGATTTACATGAATTAATCTAATGTCAACCACTGGAATGGGACCGCTTAATCCCAACTGGTATCCTATTTTTTCTGCCGCCTGGTAAACTGCTGCCGATTTACCTATACCCGGTTTGCCTATTAAATTTACAGCCGGGGCTTTTTCCCCCAGCTGGTAGATAGTACTTATCACCTCAATAACTTCATTAACCTTCAACTGACATCACCTCTAAGCACGAAGCTTTTTAAAAACTAGTTCTGCTGATATTTCTGCCACTATTTTTTCTATATTTTCTATACCATCCCATGAAGGATATGACTTCCCCAGTTCTTCCAAAAATTTAGTGTGGGGATCGGGAATATTAAACGCATCTTCACAGTGCAGCAGCTGGGCTGCCGTTATAAAAATCCATGTATTATCCACCGGCTTTAATGCAGATGTTAGTTTTCTCACCTTTTGAATTAGCATTTTCTGCTTTCCGGTATCCCTGGGAAGAGACATTTCTACTCCCGGCAGCACCCGGCAGTTTTCAAATTTAAACCGCTTAAATGATCCAATCACAGCACCCGACAATAAGCCTGGCAGGGCGGTGTTCCTGACATTGGCATTTTCAAATATGCAGTTTATAAATTGACTGTACCGGTTTAGCCTGGCACCAGATAAGTCTGCCCCATTAAAATCAACATTCTCAAAATGAACTCCGGACAAATCTGTGCTGGTTAGGTTAGCTCCCTTAAGATAAACACTTTTAAAGCGCGAGGTAGATAAATTATAACCGGCTAAACTTTTAAAGCTTAAATCACACTCATTAAACTCCAAAGAAACCTGGGGAAGTTTTAGTTCTCTCCCCTCATTAATAACTACCGGTTTGTTCCGCCAAGCATTGAATTCAGCACAGCCAGAAAACGCCTTTAGAGCCGCCTCCCCACTGATATACATGGTGAAACGATGCTTGTGCAGGGTTACAGGAAGACCGTTTAAGGTGCAGGGGATATAGTAATCACTATTGTGCGTTAAGTTATTTAACTCTACAAAACCAAAGTCCATTTTTCCATCCCCCGGGTGATTTTAATGTTTTTTTCTATTTTTTACCGGTAAAGTCCTGCCGGGAAATAAGACATAGAAAATAGTCTTAAAATATGTCTTTATGACTATCCAAATATAAAAATAAAGGAATTTTGCAGCAAGTGTCTAATTGGTACTACTGGAAATTAATAAATCCAATACTGCCGCAATATTGCAGCATTTATATATGTATTTGGAGCTGATAGTAATTGAGTAAGGGTAAATTGAAAAAAAGATTGCCATCTTTTACTTTGATGCTGGTGCCGCACTCAGATCATCAAATATATAAGTTTCGTATTCCCCCGGTACTTATTAAAATATGCTTAGTTTTGTTTGCCTGCATTACTGCGTTAACAATTTATTTTTCTGTAAGATACCTGCAGATGAAAGAAGAATTGGTGGAATTAAAGGATTTACGCAAAATTAATACCATCCAGGCAGCTAAACTTAAAACTATAGAATCCGAAACAATGAAACTTAAAGAACAAATGACAGAGCTAAAAAATTTAGAAAAAGATGTTCGTGAAATGATAGGTAGAGAAAGTGTTTCCAGCAGATCAAGGCCGTTAAATTCCCGTAAAATTGTTGAAACTTCTTCTTACCATCCCGGTGATAATGCTGAGAAAATACCCCTGCTGGATCTCATTAACCGTAAATCATACCGGGAGAAAAAGCTGGAATGGGATAAAAGATACTTAACAGCTGCCAGCATTAGCCGGTCATTGCTGGCGGAAACTGGCGAAGTTAAAAGAAGTCTAGAACTCTTAAAAAAGGACGTTGCTGCAAGAAAAGCATACCTGGCAGCTAGACCATCCGGTCTGCCGGCCAGGGGTAGAATTAGTTCCGGCTACGGCTATCGACGTTCTCCCTTTACTGGTCGCAAAGATTTTCATCCCGGAATAGACATTGCTGCTCCGTACGGAGAACCTGTTGTTGCCACTGGAAAGGGAAAAGTTGTATTTGTTGGTTATAAAGCCGGATATGGAAAAACAGTTATTATTGATCACTCGTTTGGATTTAGAACAGTATATGCTCATAATTCAAAAATTAAGGTTGAAGTGGGAGATACTGTCACCAGGGGAGAATGCATTGCCCTAGTAGGCAGCACAGGAAGTTCCACTGGGCCTCATCTGCATTACGAGGTTATAAAAAACGGTGTAAGAGTTGATCCTGCTGATTACATTCAATAGGTAAAAGGAGAGATTAAATTGTTTGGTAAAAAAGAGGAATCATTCAACAGGAATGTTGATACCATCATCGGGGACGGGACCCAGTTTAGCGGTGAACTCAAAGCAAAGGGAACTCTGCGG
The DNA here is from genome assembly GCA_017656165.1 of Desulfotomaculum sp. GTDB lineage: Bacteria > Bacillota > Desulfotomaculia > Desulfotomaculales > Desulfohalotomaculaceae > Desulforadius. Next base: position 23,482 of record JACDOL010000017.1, on the reverse strand, counting down.
ATTGACGGAAAGTTCAACGGGCAAATTGAAATTGAAGGCGACGTAATTATTGGAAAAACAGGTCAGGTATATGCTGATATCAAGGCAGAAAATGTTACAGCTTCTGGAGATGTTCACGGGAACTTAATATTAAAAGGAAAACTGGAACTCCACAGCACCGCCAAGCTCTACGGTGACATTGAAGTCAGCAAATTAATTGTTAATGAAGGTGCAGTTTTTAAAGGTCAAAGTAAAATGAACACAGAGAATGAAGATGAAATCAGTAAATTTAAAAAAGATAAAAAGAAAAAAGTGGGTTAAAAGGGGATGATAAGAGTGCCCAACCAGTGAGAAGACAATACTCGTCTAGAAAACAGAATGCCTGGTGCTGACACAAACCCTTACTTGGCAGCTTCGGCAGTGCTGGCGGCATCTCTTGATGACATAATCAATAAAATTGAACCACCTGCCAGCAGTGATGGCAAAAACCCTTATGAACAGCAACAATTAGCTCCACTACCCCGAAACCTACCAGAAGCTTTGGAAACACTGAAGCAGGATGAAGTATTGGTGAAATATTTAGGTGAAGAGTTTATAACCAACTATACATCACTGCTGATGGCAGAATGGGAACGGTTTCAAACGTATGTTACTAATTGGGAATTAGATGAGTATTTTGAACTATTTTAAATAAAAAAGGAGTGGAAAATTTATGCGTATTGAAGATAAGAATGCAGTTTACAGCATGGACAAAAATAACAAACCGGCAGCGAAAACAGACCTTCCTGCCCGTCTTTCATTTAAAACAAAAGATTGTTTTGGCGGTCAGATTAAATGCGAAAATGATACCCTGGAGACTTTAGATTTTAATAAAGTAAATCCCGCAACAGGACCTGTTTACCTAAACGGGGTTAAACCAGGTGATGTAATAGCAGTGCATATCAGAGACATAAAAGTAAAATCTCCCGGGATAATGGTGGCAGCTCCTGGAGCAGGGGTACTTGGTGATATGGTATCTCAATCACAAACATTAATGGTTAATATTGAAAACGGGGTAGCTAAATTTAAGGATATTGAACTGCCCCTTACCCCAATGATTGGAGTTATAGGTGTAGCACCGGCAGGGGAACCTGTTCCTTGCGGCACACCAGGCAATCACGGTGGTAATATGGATACAACCTTGATTTGTCCTGGCAGCACTTTATACCTGCCAGTTCAAGTTGAAGGCGCTCTGCTGGCCATAGGAGATTTACACGCTGCTATGGGTAATGGTGAAATTATGGTCAGTGGAGTAGAAGTAGGAGGTGAAGTGGAAGTAACAGTTGAAAAAGCAAAAGAGCTGAGCTTAGTTAATCCAATGGTAGTGACCGAAAACAAAGTATCTATCATCGTTTCTGCAGAAGATTTAGATGAAGCAGTAGAAATCGCTACTAAAGAAATGGCAAAATTTCTAGAACAAAACACCGATTTAACATTAAATGAAGCAGGCATGTTGATGAGTGCCTGCGGAAATGTAGAAATTTCACAAGTGGTGGATCCATTAAAAACCGCTCGTTTTTCCATGCCCCGCAATGTAATGAAGAAATTAGGGGTGGGCTTAGCGTTTTAGAATTATCTTATTAACAAATTAGCTTAGATTGGAAAAGAAAGGGAGAGGTAACTTGGGAGAAGTAAAAACAAACGCCTCTATAGAAGAATTTGGATATAAACAGGAATTGAAAAGGGCGTTAACATTTAAGGACTTATTATTTTATGGAATGATATTTATGGTCCCCATCGCCCCTATGGGTATTTACGGTTATGTAACTGAAGTATCCAATGGTATGGCGCCGCTGGCTTACATTATTGGTATTATTGCCATGACTTTTACTGCTTTGAGTTATGCTCGCATGTCCGAAGCCTTTCCTATTTCCGGCTCAGTGTATTCATATGCATCTAGGGGTATTAACCCTTATGTGGGGTTCTTCGCCGGATGGGCAATGCTGCTTGACTATATCCTTACCCCCGCCTTGGTGTACCTAGTTGCCGGTTACGCTCTACAAGAGATGTTCCCCATTTTGCCCTACTGGGGATGGATTGCCATGTTTGTTATTGTAAATACTGTAGTTAACCTGCGCGGCATTGAATTGACAGCCAAAACTAACATTACTCTATTAATTTTTGAGTTATTTACACTGGTCGCTTTTTGTGTGGTTGCCTTTGCAGCAATCATAAAAGGTGTTGGTGCTGGTACATTTACTATAGATCCAATTTGGAAACCAGAAGGTTTTAATATAGACATGGTTATGGCAGCCACATCATTGGCAGTATTAAGCTTTTTAGGTTTTGATGCTATCAGTACCTTAGCAGAGGAAACTAAAGATCCTAAACGGATGGTACCTCGCGCCACTGTTACTGCTCTTGTGCTGGTTGGTAGTTTATTTGTAGTGCAGACTTATTTAGCAGGATTAGTTTGGCCGGATCACACCACTTTTAACAATCCCGATACAGCATTTTATTCAGTTGCCCAAGCTGCTGGTGGCGAATGGTTGAAGATGCTGGTTGCACTGGCTACCGCCATTGCTTGGGGTGTTGGCGATGGTCTTGTGGCACAAGCAGCCATATCTCGTCTGCTCTACAGTATGTCTAGAGACAAAATGATGCCATCAGTATTAAGTAAAGTTCACCCTAAATATCAGACACCATATGTAAGTACCATTGTTGTGGCGGTAATTGCTATTACAATTGGTGTAGTTATTTCAATGGACAAGTTAACTTCACTAGTTAACTTTGGTGCATTAACAGGATTTTTATTTCTGCATTTATCAGTATTTTCATACTACATAATTCGTCAAAAACGAAGAGACGCAGCTTCCATATTCAAGTATCTAGTATTGCCTGGCTGTGGTTTTGCTATAATCTTTTATGTATGGATCAGCCTTCAACCGGAAGCAAAAACCCTTGGCTTCATATGGTTAGCTATCGGTTTGCTATATTCAGCTTATAAAACAAAAGGTTTTAAAGAAAAACCGCCAGTTTTCCGTGATATGGAGCATTAAACATTATAAGAAGGGGCTGTCTCAGACTCATGAGACAGCCCCTTCTTAAACTATTGTTTCTCATCAATGTTTAAGTTGTATAACGCCGCTACAAATTCCCTGGGATTAAAAGGCTGTAAGTCTTCTATTTCCTCTCCAACTCCAATCATCTTCACAGGGACATGCAGGGTAGTTTTAATACCAATTACTACCCCACCCTTGGCGGTACCGTCCAGTTTAGTTAATACAATACCGGTAACATTTACCGCTTCACCAAACATTTTAGCCTGGTTTACAGCATTTTGCCCGGTGGTGGCATCCAGTACAAGGAGGGTTTCATGGGGAGCATCGGGAATTTCTCTTTGTACCACCCGGCGGATCTTTTTCAGCTCGTCCATTAAATTGCTCTTGTTGTGCAGCCTGCCGGCAGTATCAATTAATAATATATCTGCTTTCCTGGAACGAGCAGCTTGTACAGCATCATAAACCACCGCTCCTGGGTCAGCTCCCTCTGAATGTTTTATTACATCAGCACCAACCCGCTCCCCCCATATTTCCAGTTGGTCTATTGCTGCAGCCCTGAATGTATCTCCTGCCGCAAGAATTACTTTTTTACCCTGCTTCTTAAAATAATGTGCCAGTTTCCCTATGGTAGTAGTTTTGCCAGTGCCATTTACTCCTACCACTAAAACAACAGTTAAACCCTCAGGATTAATGTTTATAGGCTCTATCTTATCTCCAATTAGATATTCAACTTCTTCTATAAAAATATCTTTCAGCCTGGCCGGGTCGCTGATATTGCGCAGTCTTACCCCTTCTCTTACCCGTTCCATCAGTTCCAGAGCAGTATTTACTCCTACATCAGCCTGGATCAGGACTTCTTCTAACTCTTCATACAGGTCTTCATCAATATCTTTTCTACCTATCACTACCTCTTCAAATTTTTCTACAAAATTTTTTCTGGTTTTAGCTAACCCCTTTTTCAATCGATCAAAAAAGCCCACCTGTTATAACCTCCTTAGCTTTTCGATATTGCTGCCTCCGCTTTTGATAACTCTATAGAAAAAACTTTGGAAACTCCAGTATTTCCCATTGTAACCCCGTATAACGTTTCAGCCCTTTCCATAGTCCCTTTACGGTGACTGATAACTACAAATTGAGTATTTTGGCTGAATTTTAGTAAAAATTCTGCAAATCGATCCACGTTTGACTCATCTAGGGCAGCATCTATTTCATCCAGCACACAAAAAGGGCTTGGACTTACTTTCAATACAGCGAACAAAAGAGCAATTGCAGTAAGTGAACGCTCTCCCCCGGACAGCAAACTGATATTTTGCAGTTTTTTACCCGGGGGCCTAGCTTCAATGTCTATCCCGGCTGTAAGTGGATCGTCTCCAAGCATATGTATTGATGCTGTACCACCGCCAAAAAGTTCTTTAAATATGACGCTGAATTCTTCCTGAATTTTTTTCAATGACTTTTGAAATCTGCTGGACATTAATGAGTCCATTTCTTTAATTATATTCTGCAGCGAATGTTTGCTGCTGTCCAGATCTTCCTTTTGATGCAGCAGGTAGTTATACCTTTCATAAACTTTTTTATATTCTTCTTCAGCAGTATGGTTTACAGGTCCCAGTTCATCTATAAGGTTTTTTAGTTCTTCTATCCTGTTTTTACAAACAAGCAAATTTTCAGCCGGTCTCAGCTTTGATAAATCTTTAACATTATAGTCCCGCTCCAGTCTCTCTACAAGTGCTTGTTTTTCCGTTTCCAGCCTTGCCTGCTGAAGCTGTATTTTGTGTATCTTCTCGCGGTATTCCCGCTCTTCTTTTTCAATTTCTTTTAACTTCAGCTGAATCTCCTCTACCCGGCGCGTAATTTCCTGCTGTTCCTTTTTTTCATTCTGCAGTATTTTATCAAGCTCATCCTTTTGTATTTTTAAATTATTCAGCTGTTCTTCTCTATTATTTTTCTCTTCCCTCAGCTGCTCTTCTCTCTTCTTAATGCTTATCAGTTCATTATCTATTGTTTTAATTTCTTTACGGCAGCTGCTGATTTCCAAGTTTAACCGTTCTAACAAGCTTAATATGCCTGCTTCCTGCTGCTCCACTCCTGCCAACTCAACCCTAAATGAAGTGATTTTCTGCTGGAGTTCATGCTGCTGCCCTTTTAATTTTGTTAAAATATGCTGTTTTTCTTCAATTTCCTTCTTAAGAAGATCGAGTTTATTATCTGCTTCGGCTACCTGCCGGGCAGCTTTCTCCTGTACCTGGTCCTGGTGTTTTATTTCTTCTTCCAAGTTATTAATTTCATAACTATTCTCTTGACTGCGGTAACCATACCGTGCCACTGCGTCTTCTAACTGAACTTGTTCTTGCTCCTTACCCGCCAGGAAAACCTGCTGCTTTACAAGCATATCCCTCAGTTCATCTATCTGCTGTTCCACAAGATTTATTTCCTTTTGTAAGTTTTTCTCTGTCTCCTTGTATTCCTCTTCCATCTCCTTAAGCTTTTCTACTTTTTGCGCATATTCATTTTTTTGCCGCTTCGCTTTTAATAGTCCCCGGCTTTGTTGGGAAGAACTGCCACCGGTGATGGATCCTCCCGGGTGTAGAAGTTCACCGTCCAAGGTCACCAGGCGGACACGATGGTTGGTCGCCCGGGCAACTTCCAGCCCGAAGTCAATATTTTCTACAATTAACACCTTTCCTAATAAAAATTCCTTTACAACGCTGTACTCCGGTGGGCATTGAACTAAATCAGCAGCTATTCCTATAACCCCGGGCATACTTAAAGCCTGGGTTTCTATGACATGTCTTTTCAGCGGACGAAGTGTATTAAGAGGCAAAAAGGTAACCCGGCCCAGCTTATTTTTCTTTAAATAATCTATAACATTACGTGCATCAATATCTGTCTTTGTTACAATGTTTTGTACTGCTGCTCCCAATGCGGTTTCTACCGCCACTTCCAAGTGAGCAGGTACTTTAAGCAGTTCGGCCACTGTGCCGCAAATACCTTTTAAGTTCACTTTGCCCATTTTTAGGGCCAGCAGAACTTCTTTAACACCGCGCTGATAACCGGCGTAATTTTCCTGGCTTTCTTCCAGAACCCGGTACCTGGACCTGGCCTCAGCCAGCTGCTCTCTTAACCTGTGCAGATTATCCTGGTGCCGGTATAATTCTTGGTTTAGTTTTCTGCGCTGCTGTTCAGCAGATGTAAGTTCCTTCTGCCGGCTGCTTATTGACTCACTTAATAATTTAATTTCTTTCCTAACTTCCTTTAACTTTTCTTTTAGTCTAACCTGTTCTAAAGAAGCATCCTGCGCCGCTTGGCGCAGCTGTGTCAGCCTTCGCTCAGCAGTATTTTTTCGTTCTTCAGCCCGCTGCAGCTGTGCTTTTCCCTGTGCAGCCAGATTCATCAGCTCTATTATTTGTGCTTTGTCTTCTTCCAAGGCAGATTCTTTAACTTTTATTTCATTTTCCAGCTGCTTAAGACTTTGTTCCATCTCTTGTAATTTAGACTGGTTGGGGTTAACCGAAGCCCTCAGCTTATTAAGGCTATCTTTCTGCTGGTTTATATCATTTTTTAATTTTTGAAGCTTTTTTTCTGCCTCTTCTCTTTTTTCCTTAGTCCGTTTATACTCCTGCTGGTTATTTTGATACCTGTCTCTGATTAAAAGCAGCCGGCTTTCCTCAGCTTGTATTTCCGAGCGGAGCTTTTCCAGTTGGGCAGTGTGTTCGTCTATTTGTCTATTTTTTTCCTTTAGTTTGTTATTCAACCTCTCAGCTTCAGCACTAACCTGCTGATTGCATTCTTTATTTTCATTTTGGCTAATACTTTTCAGCTGCTCATTTAGATTAAAAAGTTTTCTTTGTATTCCGACCAATTCCCGGCCCAGAACCTCTAATTCAAGCTGCCTGCGTTCTTTTACGTATTTTTTCCACTGTTCTGCTTTTTTTGCTTCTACCTCAAGGGGTTTAAGTCTTTCAGACAGCTCATTTATAATATCTCCCAACCTGGCTAAATCCTGTTCTGTGCTGGCCAGCTTACGCTGCGCTTCTTCTTTTCGTCTCCGGTACTTAACTATACCTGCCGCTTCTTCAATTACAAAGCGCCGTTCTTCAGGCCGGCTGTGTAATATTTCCTCAACCTTACCCTGGCCGATGATGGCATAAGCCCCTCTGCCTATACCGGTATCCATTAACAAATTATGAATGTCTTTTAAACGGCAGGGGACCTTATTAATCATATACTGGCTTTCACCTGAACGAAAGATTCGGCGGGTAATGGTAATTTCAGAATAGTCCAGGGGGAAAATATTTTTAGAATTGTCCAGCACCAGCGATACCTCACACATTCCCATCCGGCGGTGGTGCTCACTGCCGGCAAAAATCACTTCATCCATCCTGGACCCACGCAGTGCACTGGCACGCTGTTCCCCCAGTGCCCAGTTAATTGCATCGGCAATATTGCTTTTGCCGCTCCCATTAGGCCCTACAACAACAGTGAGTCCAGGATTAAACTCAATTTGAACTTTATTGGCAAAGGATTTAAAACCTTGTATATCAAGCCTTTTGAGCACAATCACTGCTCCTTTAAAAGTTTTGTTCTCTCAAAATGTTTATGGGCGCTTATGCTTTTAAGCGCCCTAAGTTCTGATTATTTCTTGTGCACCTGCCTGCGCCTGCGGCTGCCTGCAGGCCGGCGCAGTTTTAATGACATATGAGCCAGAGCTTTTTTGGCCGCCTTTTGCTCGGCTTCCTTCTTGGAATGACCTGTGCCCCGGCCAACCTCTTTGCCCTGGTAAATTACTCCAGCAGTAAAAGTTTTATCGTGATCCGGCCCTTCTTCTTTCAATATTACATAATTTACTGGTTCTGAAGAATACTGCTGCAGCATTTCCTGCAGTTCAGTTTTATAATCTTTCTCCAGCCGTCCTTCTAAAACATCCTTGATAACCGGTTCTAGTTCCTGCAGTATTACTTTTCTGGCAGCCTCCAAGCCTTTATCAAGATAAATCGCTCCGAGCACTGCCTCAAAAGCATCAGCTAAAATGCTTGGCCTTTCTCTACCTCCCGAACGTTCTTCGCCCCGGCCCATACGAAGGCAGTATCCCAATCCCAGCTCTTTAGCTGCTTTTGCCAGGGAAGGCTCACAGACAACTGCCGCCCTTAATTTTGTCAGCTCTCCCTCCGCACTGTGAGGAAATTTGCGGTATAAATAATCGCTGATTACCAGTTCTAAAACTGCATCCCCTAAAAATTCAAGGCGTTGGTTATGAGGAAGTCCCATACTTCTATTTTCATGGGCACACGAACTGTGTGTAAGGGCCTGGTAAAATAAGCCAGGATCGCTCCAGTTTATGCCCAGCCGCTGCTGCAGCCGGGCAATATATATACTGGATTTATACAATGTTTATCACCTTACTTTATTCCTCATATTTTTTAAATACAGTGGTGACGTTATGACCACCAAAACCAAGGGAATTAGACATGGCTACTTTTACTTCTTTCTTCCTGGCCTTATTAGGAACATAATCAAGATCACATTCCGGATCCGGCACTTCATAATTTATGGTAGGGGGAACAACCCCATTTATTATCGATAACACACATACCAGTGCTTCTACAGCACCTGCTGCACCCAATAGGTGCCCAGTCATTGACTTGGTAGAACTTACCAGCAGCTTTTTGGCATGGTCTCCAAATACTCGTTTAATAGCTTTAGTTTCCAACTTGTCATTTAACGGTGTAGATGTACCATGGGCATTAATATAATCTACGTCCTCTGGTCTCAAACCGGCATCTTGAAGAGCTATTTGCATAGCTCGTGCTGCCCCTTCGCCCTCAGGGTCAGGAGCAGTAATATGATAAGCATCACAAGTGCTGCCGTAACCAACTATTTCAGCATATATTCTGGCCCCCCGTGCCTGCGCATGTTCCAGTGTTTCCATTACCAGGATACCGGCACCTTCTCCCATTATAAAACCATCCCGTTCAGCATCAAAGGGCCGGCTGGCTTTTTGGGGTTCATCATTGCGAGTGCTCATTGCTTTCATGGCACAGAAACCAGCAACGCTTAATTGAGTTATTGGTGCCTCAGAGCCGCCGGTAATCATTACATCCGCATCACCACGCTGCAGAAGTTTAAAAGCATCACCAACGGCATTATTGCTGGATGCACAAGCACTGACGGCCGTAAGATTGGGGCCCTGCAGACCGTATGATATGGCTACCTGTCCTGCCCCCATGTTGGCAATCATCATTGGCACAAAAAACGGACTGATCCGTTTCGGCCCACGATTAATTAATGTTTGGGCCTGCTGCCACAAAGTTTCCATTCCACCAATACCGGACCCAATTATAACACCAATACGATCTCTTTTTTCCTTTTCCAAGTCAAGGCCGGCATCTTTAAGGGCCATACCAGTGGCAGCTACTGCAAACTGAGTAAAACGGTCCATCCGGCGGGCTTCCTTTTTATCTATAAAGTCGGTAGCATTAAAATCATTAACTTCCCCGGCTATTTGAGTATTGTATTCAGAAGGGTCAAATCTGCTAATTTTGTCAATCCCGCAGACCCCACTGATCAAATTTTCCCAGAATTTTTCCACACCGGTACCAACCGGTGTAATAGCACCCATGCCAGTAATAACTACCCGTTTATTCAAAATTGCACCTCCTAAGTTTGACTGAAACCGTATCCGCTGTAGGGAATAAAAAGCTTTATTACCAGGTATATTTTTAAAAAAGTCCCGTGGATACTCCCCGGGACTTTGTGCACATTTTATTGGTTCTCATTGATATATTTAACAGCATCACCAACTGTGCGGATTTTTTCGGCTTCTTCATCAGGAATCTGCATGTCAAATTCCTCTTCTAAAGCCATTACCAACTCAACTATATCCAGGGAATCTGCACCTAAGTCATCAACAAATGAGCTGTTCAGGGTAACCTGCTCCTCATCAACCCCCAGCTGATCTATTATAATTTCTTTTACTTTTTCAAAGGTATCTGCCAACCCTATTCACCCCCTTCCAAAATATAAATTATGTTCCGAAGGCAGTATTATTTCAAAACAGAAGTCATGCCCCCGTCAACGGCGATGACCTGGCCGGTTATGTAACCAGCAGAGGGACTGCAAAGGAACGTTACCACATCAGCAATTTCTTCCGGTGTCCCTAAACGCCCCAGCGGGATACGTTCTTTTAAACGCTCCTTAACATCATCCGGCAGCTTTTCAGTCATATCAGTAGTAATAAATCCAGGGGCTACTGCATTAACCGTTATCCCACGGGAACCAAGCTCCCCGGCCAGTGTTCTAGTTAAACCTATTAAACCTGCCTTTGCAGCTGAGTAATTTACTTGACCCGGATTTCCACTTAACCCCACCACCGAGCTAACATTTATAATACGACCGCCCCGTGCTTTTAGCATTGGTCGTGCAGCTGCACGGCAGCAGTTAAAAGCACCCTTTAAATTTGTATTGACTACTGTATCCCATTCCTCATCCTTCATTCGCATTAATAAATTGTCCCTGGTTATTCCTGCATTATTGACCAGTATATCCAGGCGGCCTAATTCTTTTACCGTTTTATCTACCATTGCTTTAACCTGCTCGGGATCAGATACATCTGCTTTTATTACCAGTGCCTTTCTCCCTATTTCTTCAATCATATCTGCAGTCTCACGGGCAGCATCTTCCCGGCCGGCGTAATTTACCACCACGTTTGCACCAGCTTTAGCCAAGGCAACCGCAATGGCCCGCCCTATGCCCCGGGAAGATCCTGTTACCAGGGCCACCATTCCATCTAGAATCATTTTAGCCAACCTCCCCAAGTTGTGCAAGGACTTTTTCTAATGAGTCCCTGTCTTCTACATTTAGGGTTTTTACACCTTTTACCGTTTTTCTAATTAGCCCGCACAAGACTTTACCAGGTCCCACTTCTAAAAATTTGTCGTACCCTTCATCATACAGCCGTTTTACACTTTCTTCCCATCTTACAGGGCTAAATACCTGCTGGTATAATTTTTCTTTAATTTCTGAGGCTGAGTGCACAAAATCTGCAGTAACGTTAGATACCACTGGAATTTTGACATCGTTGAATTCAATTTGCTCTAAAACTTCGGCTAATTTTTCTCCTGCTGGACGCATGAAGCTGGAATGAAAAGGACCGCTTACAGCCAACGGCACACAGCGGCGGGCACCGGCTTCTTTTGCCAATCTCACTGCTGCCTCTAAACCAGGCTGTGTTCCCGCAATTACTACCTGACCAGGACAGTTATAATTTACAGCCTCAACAGTCTGTCCATTGGCAGAGGCCTTAACACAGACATCCTCAATTACAGCTGCATCTAATCCTAAAACAGCAGCCATTCCGCCCTTTCCCTCCGCGGCTTCCTGCATAAATTTGCCTCTCAACTGAACCAAGCGCACTGCATCAGCAAATTTAACTACCCCAGCACAAACGAGAGCTGAATATTCACCCAGGCTGTGGCCAGCAGCAGCTTTTGCCTCAATCCCATTTGCTTTTAAAACTGCCAGAGCCGCCATGCTGGTTGTGAGCAGCGCGGGTTGTGTATTGACTGTTAAATTCAGCTGATCCTCGGGACCTTCAAAACATAATCTTGTTATATCAATGCCCAGTGTATCGTTAGCTTCTTCAAATATTTTCCTGGCTTCAGGGTAATTCTCATAAAGGTTCTTTCCCATACCCACATATTGTGAGCCCTGTCCGGGAAATACGAAGACCAATGACAATTATAAACTACCTCCCCTGGGATAATTTCTCAATAATTTTTTCAGCTTCGCTTACTATCTCTTCTATAATCTCCCTGGCAGGTTGTATTTTCTCAATCATGCCGCATACTTGTCCGGCCATTACCGATCCGTATTCCACATCACCGTCTACCATAGCAGCCTTTAATTTTCCAACTCCCAGTTTTTCCAATTCCTCCGGGGGAGTGCATAAACTTTCCAGCTCTTGAAAGCGCTTGGCCAGCTTATTTTTTATTACTCGTACAGGGTGGCCGGTACTTCGCCCGGTTATAACAGTATCACGGTCTTTAGCTTTTAATAATAACTTTTTAACATTCTCGTGAATCACACACTCTTCTGCAGACATAAACCTGGTACCCATCTGCACACCTACCGCTCCTAGAGCCAGGGCAGCTACCAACCCCCGCCCGTCAAATATTCCCCCGGCAGCAATCACAGGAATGCTTACAGCATCTACCACTTGGGGTACCAGAGGCATGGTATTTTGTTCCCCAACGTGTCCTCCAGATTCTCCTCCTTCGGCAATTACAGCATCAACACCAGACCGTTCCATTCTTTTAGCTAAGGCTACTGACGGTACAACGGGAATCACTTTTGTACCAATTTCTTTTAACTTTGATACGTATTTGCCAGGATTTCCTGCCCCGGTAGTTACAACTGGAATGCGCTCTTTTACAACAATATCCATAATTTGATCAGCATAAGGGGACATCAACATTACATTAACACCAAAGGGCTTATCGGTTAATGTTCTTATCTTAGCCACCTGTTCCTCCAGCCACTCCGGGGGAGCATTACCAGAACCTAAAATACCTAGACCCCCGGCTTCCGACACCGCAGCAACTAATTCAGCGGTAGACACCCAGGCCATGCCACCCTGCAGAACTGGATAATCAATACCCAGCAAATCACATAATTCTGTTCGCATAAATACCCCTCCCATCGTACCGAGTAATTTTAAGCCCATCTCACAACTGCAGCTCCCCAGGTTAATCCAGCACCAAATCCAATCATTAAGATATCGTACCCAGGTTTAATCCTGCCCTGCTGAAGTGCTTCATCAAGTGCCAGCGGAATTGATGCTGCACTGGTATTACCGTATTTGTCTACATTGGCTACTATTTTTTCTTTAGGTATTTTCATTTTTTTGGCATAGTGTTCAATAATTCTTATATTTGCCTGGTGTGGAATAACTAGGTTAACATCTTCTTTGCTTAAGCCTGCTTTCTCCAAAACTTTTTTAGTTCCTTCTTCCATAACCCGAACTGCAAATTTAAATACCTCTCTACCCTGCATACTTATATATGCTTTATTAGCCGCCGCTTCTTCATTAGAAGATATTCTTGAACCGGAACAGGGAAGGGTAAGCAGCTGGCTGCCGGAACCCTCAGCTGCCAGGTGAGAAGCAATTATGCCTTCACCTTCCGGTCCAGCACCTAAAACCACCGCCCCAGCGCCGTCACCAAATAAAACACACGTTGACCTATCTTCCCAGTTAACAATTCGTGAAAGAACTTCTGCACCAATTACAAGGGCGTACCGGGCAGTTCCGGACTTAATAAATTGTTCAGCCGCTACCATGGCATATATAAATCCAGTACAACCAGCTGCCAAATCAAAAGCTGCAGCATTGGTGCAGCCCAGCTTATCCTGAATAAGGCAGGCTGTGGACGGAAAATACATATCAGGGGTACTGGTGGCTACAATAATTAAGTCTATGTCTTCAGGTGATATACCAGCATTTTTTACAGCAATTTTCCCTGCTTCTGCTCCCAGATCCGATGATGCCTGGTTTTCTGCAGCAATTCTGCGTTCTTTTATACCAGTTCTACTTGTAATCCACTCGTCATTAGTATCCACCATTTGTTCAAGATCTTTATTGGATAACACTTTTTCAGGCACATAACTCCCAACTCCAAGTATTTGTGCCTGAACCCCTTGACATGTCATTTTAGTTTCGTTCCTCCTTTGTCACCGGAGCGATATTACCTGCTATGGCATTTACCAGTTCTCTTTTTACAGAATCCCTGGCCACACGTACGGCATTTTTTATGGCCTGGGCATTTGAACTGCCGTGACTTATAATGCTTACACCGTTTAATCCCAGCAGCGGTGCACCACCATAATTGCTGTAATCCATCTTCTGCTTTAATTCAGCCAGCGTGCCGCTTACCTGCTCCAACCCACCCTTAGCTGCCATGGGTTCCAAGCCTTTTTTTATAAGCTCCATTAAAGCCATTCCGCACCCCTCAACAGTTTTCAGTACCACATTGCCGACAAAACCATCGCAAACTGCCACATCAACTTCTCCCAGCAGCAGTTCACGCCCTTCAACATTACCAGCAAAGTTTATGCAGCCTGTCGCCTTTAGCAATGGGTAGACTGCCTGGGTTAATTCATTTCCTTTAGTTTCTTCGGCCCCAATATTAATTAATCCTACCCTTGGGTTTTCTATGCCTATTAACTTCTGGGCATAAACTGAACCCATCACTGCAAACTGCTGCAGGTGCTTGGGCTTACAGTCAACATTGGCTCCAGCATCTAAAAGTACCATCATGCCCCGTGCAGTTGGAAGAAGAGTACCTATGGCAGGCCTTTCAATACCTTCAATACGACCAAGGGCAAACAATGAAGCAGTCATAGCGGCCCCGGTATTGCCTGCAGAAACAACTGCATCAGCAGCACCCTCTTTAACCAATGCTGCAGCAACAACAATACTGGAATTCCGTTTTCTCCTTACTGCAGTGGCAGGATGTTCATTCATATTTATAACTTCATCAGCATGTTTAATGGTAATTAATCCCCCAGCATCATTACCATTTAACTCTCTTTTTATGGAATCCTGATCACCCACAAGTATTATTTCTACCTGGAGTTCTTCAGCTGCCAATAAAGCCCCCTTTACAATTTCCCTAGGAGCGTAATCCCCTCCCATGGCATCCAGTGCAATTCTCATTTTTCAAGCCTCCTCTACTGCAAATACTGTAAACAGGCCTTCAAATACCACCTGGTCTTTTACCTTAGATATTACAGATACCCTGTATTTTTTGTCGTGATTATCTACAATAACTGCCTCGGCAACCACCCGGTCGCCAAGCTTCACCGGTTGGCGAAAGGTTACCTTCGCACTGCCAGTTAACGCTACCGCCGCGTCTATTAAAGCCACTGCCAGGGAGTTGGCCTGGGCAAATAAATGGTGTCCCCGGGCTACCTTATTTTTTTTAAATACCATATCTCTATTTATGGTAAGTATAGAACTGCCGGACTTCCCTACTTGTATATCCACCAGTTCCCCCACCAGTTCACCATAAGAAAGGGACTTCACCTGGCAAGTATCGCCTTTTGCCACATACTTTAAACGCTCTCTGTACTCGGGTATTTTAAGTTCCAACCGGTCAAGGCGGATTGTCTGGATACTTACTCCCAGCAGTTCCGCCAATTCTTCATCAGTGAGAAAAGGGTTGGTTTTTATAAATTTTACAAGTTTTTGATGCCGTTCTTTTTTAGCTGTACTTTTTCTAGTCATTATTATCACCTGTTATTAGTACCAGGTACTAATTAAATTATACCTATTCTTCTAAAAAATTCAAGTCACCTATAAAAATTATGCCCGGGGCATTCCCGGGCATGGCTTTTCTATGCTTCTTCAACTGTTTTAACTTCTCTATCCTTATAGTAACCACATTCCTTGCACATGTGGTGTGGTTTGATCAAGGCCTGGCATTGAGGACAACGCACCAGATTGGGTGCTTTCAGCTTCATCACTACAGCCCGACGGCGCCTGTTTCTCATCTTAGATCTTTTACGCTTCGGAACACCCACTTATTACACCCCCTTTAAAAAGGTAAAGAATTAATTATTTTTCTTCAAGTAATTCCTTCAGTACAGCCATCCTAGGATCGATATTATCATTTTTACAGCTGCACTCTTCTTTATTAAGGTTCGTCCCACACTGTGGGCATAATCCCCGGCATTCTTCACTGCATATCTGCCTCATGGGTATTGCCAGCTGAATAGTATTAATAACCTCAGGTTCAATGTTTAATGTTTCACCGGTAAAAGAAACTGCATCCTCATCATCAGGTCCTTCTAGTTCCTGTCCTTCTTCCACCGGGTAATAGTGTTCTTCAAAATTAGTTTCCAGCGGGTAAACAAAAGATTCCAAACAGCGGCCGCAGTTTAAACGGACTGCAGTAGTTATTTTACCCCTGGCATCAAGAAAATCCCCGGCATTTGTTATATCAAGCGAAACCTTCACCGGTTTATTAAACTCAATGGTTTCATCTTGAAATTTTAAAGGTGGAAAGTTTTCCTGCAGATCAAAATGCTCTCTGTTTCCTAATGCGTGTCTTAGTCCTTTCACATTAATTTTCATACCAAAACACCCCATTATTAACAAAAATCATTATATTCACTACCCCTATATTTGTCAAGGTATTTAATTTGAAACCCTTTATGAAATTTAACGGTTGCTGTCTAAGTCTAACATAATGGTCTAATCAGCTGCCCTAAGTTGTATATATCAAATGAACGTTTTTTAACAGCGTCAAAACTTATACTTTCTTATAGTGTTAAAAAGGAGTGAAAGTTTTTTCCATGACTTTAATTATACTCTTCATCTGTGCAGCAGCAATATTCAGGCTAAATTTAGAAAGGTACTTAAGAGATTTCAGAATTAGTTTTTCTAAACTGCTGTGCTCAGCTTTTGTTATATTTTTTGTTTTTAGTATGATAACACAGCCAAAAATAGTCTTTGAGGGAGCTTCCGTGGGCTTAAAAGCATGGTGGGAAATAGTATTTCCATCACTGCTGCCTTTTTTTATCGCTTCAGAACTGCTGATGAATTTGGGTATTGTACATTTTATGGGAGTGCTGCTGGAACCTATTATGCGCCCAGTATTTAACGTCCCTGGATGCGGTTCTTTTGTAATGGTAGTTGGTTTTACTTCAGGATGCCCAATTGGATCACTGGTTACAGCAAATTTGAGGCGCAGCGGAATGTGTACTAGGGTTGAAGCTGAAAGATTAATGAGTTTTACCAATAACTCCAGCCCACTTTTTATGCTGGTGGCAGTATCAGTGGGGATGTTCGGCAATCCTAAATTGGGAGTGCTGATTGCTGGTACACATTACCTGGCTAATTTAACTCTTGGCCTTCTGCTGAGATTTTATAAAAAAGGAGACCAAGAACGCACAGGTTATGAAAACAAAGGTCAAATACTTACCCGGGCCTTAAAGGAATTATCACGTATCCACCGGGAAGAAAACCGGCCCCTGGGAAAACTTATGGGAGATGCCATTGGCAGTTCAATAACTACCCTTTTAAAAATTGGGGGCTTTATGATTCTTTTTGCTGTAATTATCCGCCTGCTTACTCATGCTGGTTTTATTAATGCCATGGCCAGCATTTTTGCATTTCTACTCTCTCCGCTGGGTTTGGAGCCAGAAATATATAATGCCATAGCCAGCGGGATTTTTGAAATCACCCTGGGGGCCAAGCTGGCCAGCGAAACACCCGCCCCCCTGCTCCAGCAGTTAATTGCTGTATCCGTCATTTTAGCCTGGAGCGGTTTATCTATACATGCCCAGGTTGCCAGCTTAATTGCAGACACAGACATTAGAATTTATCCTTTTATAATGGCCAGGTTTGCTCATGCCTGCTTGGCAGGAACATATACATACTTATTTTGGAAATACTATGATCCTGCAGCGGCGGGTTGGTCAAACATTCCCACCCTGGCTCCCGGGACTGCTGAAATTTCATGGTGGTCTTACAACCTGAACACCTTTAAAATCTTCCTTATTATAATGGCAATCCTAATCTTGGCAGGATTATTATATCAATTAATGTTAACGGTTCTTAAGAAACTACGAAATCTAACTAATTAATCTTTAATTAACAATACTACCAAATAGTGCTTTTATAATCTTTCCAGCAAGATGAGATAATAAATACAGAAATAACTGTTTAAACAAAAGATTCTAACATTTTATACAGTTGTTGACAGTATTCCTATCCTATTGCATAATGGAATTGTGAAACAATACACTTTAAATATTTAGTCTCTATACAATTTGTCTTGTTTTTTTATATTAGTGGTCTGACCACCCAGCCATTATATAATATACATAATACATATTACCCAACTTATGTTAATTGTATACATGGCCCCTGGCTAAGTTTGTTAAAGATTACCTTAAAGGGAGTGATATTCATGTTAAATGAAAAATCCAATAACAATGTTACCGTCAACCAAATGCCGGAAAGCAAGGAAGAGCAAAAAGATCGCCTGACTGTGATCCAACCCCGGACCTTTCAAGTGCCTGTAGGAATCTCTAACCGCCACGTTCACCTTTCAGAAGAACATATTGAAAAACTGTTCGGCCCCGGCTACCAATTAACTAAATTAAAGGACCTGTCTCAACCAGGACAGTATGCCTGTGAAGAAACAGTTATGCTGGTAGGTCCTAAGGGTGTAATTGAAAAAGTAAGAGTACTGGGCCCCGCTCGCAAGCAGTCCCAGGTAGAAATTACTGTCACAGACAGCTTTAAGCTGGGTGTAAAAGCCCCGTTGAGAGATTCCGGTGACCTGGAAGGTTCAGCCCCCATTACCCTGGTTGGTCCTAAAGGAACCCTGTCCCTGGAAGAAGGTGCAATCATTGCTGCCCGTCATATTCACATGCACACTTCAGAAGCAGAAGAACTGGGCTTAAAGGATGGAGACAAAGTAAGTGTAAGAGCAAAAGGCCCCCGGGGCATCATCTTTGGAGACGTACTAATCCGCGTTAGCGATAAATTTAAGCTGGAAATGCATGTTGATACTGACGAGGCAAATGCAGTGGGACTCAGAAATGGAGATATTCTGACTGCCTACATCCACCAGGGACATATTTCCGAAATTTTAAGTAAGTAAGTGTGTAATTTATTGCAGTAAATTGTAAAAAATATATAATAATCCTTGAAATTAACCTGGGTTATAAATAACCCGGGTTAATTCATTGGGTATAACTTTTTATAATCAATCCCGCAAAAATTAAAGTTAAATATTTAAGTAAATATACATATTACAAAGGAGGAAACATCGTTGCTTATTTTAGTGGTAAACTGCGGAAGCTCATCTGTGAAGTACAAGTTGATGGACATGAAAGAAGAAAAAGCTCTGCTGTCAGGTTTGGCAGAAAGAATCGGCCTGCCAGGTTCCAGAATTAAGCACAAGAAAAACGACGGTAAAGAACTGCAGTTGGAGCAGGACCTGCCCGACCACAAGGCAGCCCTGGAAAAAATTATTGAATGTATTACTGACAAGGAATACGGGGCCGTAAATGATATTTCTGAAATAGCAGCTGTAGGTCACCGGGTAGTACACGGCGGCGAAAAGTTCAACAAGGCTGTTTTAATTAACGAAGAATTAATAGACACGCTGGAATCTCTCTATGAACTGGCACCACTGCACAATCCGCCCAATGTTCTTGGTATTAAAACATGCCAGGAGTTAATGCCCCATGCTCCACAGGTTGGGGTTTTTGATACAGCATTCCATCAAACAATTCCTGATTACGCTTTTAATTATGCGCTGCCATATGAGTACTATGAAAAATATGGCATTCGGAAGTACGGTTTCCACGGAACATCACACAAATATGTATCCGGGCGGGCAGCAGCTATCCTGGGTAAACCGCTGACTGATCTTAAAGTGATCGTCTGCCACCTGGGTAACGGCTCCAGCATCACTGCTGTTAAGAACGGTCAATCTGTAGATACAACCATGGGCTTTACTCCCCTGGCCGGTCTGCCAATGGGTACCCGTTCCGGTGATATTGACCCGGCTATAGTACCCTTCCTTATGGAAAAAGAAAATCTAAGTCCTGAAGAAGTCAGCAATATAATGAACAAAAAAAGCGGCGTTTTAGGTGTATCCGGTATCAGCAGTGACTTCCGCGACCTGGAAAATGCCCAGGCTGAAGGAAATAAAAGGGCTGAGCTGGCATTAAATATGTTTATTTACCATGTTAAGAAGTGGATAGGAGCATTCAGTGCTGCAATGGGTGGATTAGATGTTGTGGTATTCACCGGCGGCATTGGTGAGAATGCTATTGACCTCCGGGCAAAAGTGCTGGCAGATATGTCCTACTTGGGTATAGAAGTGGATTCAGATAGAAACAATGTAAGAGGCAAGGAAGCAATAATTACTAAAGAAGGCTGCAGCACAGTGGCTATGGTTGTCCCCACCAATGAAGAGTTAATGATTGCCAAAGAAACACAGGCACTGGTAATAAAATAAAGGTTTTTTATATTAGGGCTCTATTTAGAGCCCTTTTTCTTTTAATTGACATGCAAACAAATAAACTAATATAATGGGGTAAAGCTATCCATAACTGGGCAAAGTAGGTGAAAAAGTTGGCCGACCTGAAAACCTTCTTTAATCCTAATTCAGTAGCTGTCGTCGGGGCCTCCGCTGCTCCCGGTAAAATTGGGAATGCGGTAATGAAAAATATTATCTCCAGTAAATTTAAAGGTGAAATTTATCCCATAAACCCCAAGGGCGGGTATATTGAAGGGATTAAAACGTATCGTTCACTTTCCGAGATCGGTAAACCTGTTGATATGGTAGTCATTTCGGTCCCAGCAAAAATTTGTATTAGTGTTGTTGAAGAAGCAGCCGGTCTAGGTATCAAAAACCTGGTAATTTTATCTGCTGGTTTTAAAGAAACTGGCAGCGACGGTATGGAGCTGGAAAAAAAGCTGGTTGAAATAGTAAAGAAAAACAATATGAATATGCTGGGTCCCAACTGTGTAGGAATTATGGACACAATTACACCCATAAATGCATCCTTTTCTTCTGTTTCCCCAAATAAAGGCAACATTGCCTTTATATCTCAAAGCGGAGCCATGCTTGTATCACTGGTGGATTGGAGTCAAGAAACAGGTTTGGGATTTTCAAGGGTTATCAGTCTTGGCAATAAAGCTCTTCTAAACGAAGCTGACTTTATTAACGCCACTGCTGATGATCCTAACACCAGCGTTATCCTGGCATACATTGAAGACGTCACTGACGGCAAAAAATTTTTAGAAGCAGCAAAAAAAGCTGCTTCTAAAAAACCAGTTATTGTTTTTAAATCTGGTACCAGCCAGGCCGGTGCACAAGCCGCCTCATCTCATACCGGTGCCCTGGCAGGGAGCGATTTAGCTTATGAAACTGCCTTTGAACACTGCGGTGTCATTCGTGCCCGCAGTATCACTGAACTGCTTAATCTAGCAGCGGCATTTTCCAAGCAACCTATTCCCAAAAGCAGCCGTGTGGCAGTCATTACCAACGCCGGCGGTCCCGGTATCATCACAACCGATGCCATTGAAAATAACGGTTTAAACATGGCCCGTTTTTCCAAGAATACCATTGAAGCCCTTCGCAAAAATCTGCCAGCTGAAGCAAATATTTATAACCCGGTGGATGTTCTAGGCGATGCAAATGAAGACAGGTTTGAATTTGCCCTGGACAAAGTACTGGCTGACCCAAACGTCGACTGTGCAGTGGTGCTGCTCTGCCCAACAGCTATTACAGACCCGGTAGCCATCGCCAATGCCATAGTTAAGGTAAACAAAACCTATCCAGAAAAACCCCTATTCACGTCTTTTATGGGCGGTTCAACCGTAGAAGAAGGAGTTAAAATTGTTTCTAAAGCCGGCATACCTAACTTTACTTTTCCGGAACCTGCCATTCACTGCATTAAAGGGATGATAAAATATGCACACGCAAAAGATCATTTAGAAAAAAGTGAAGATTCGGCACTGAACTATACAGATGTGGATTCAAGGACTGTAAAGGCAGTTTTTTACGACGTGTTCAGAGATAAACGCCGGGTACTGCTGGGCAGTGAAACTTATGAAGTAGCTAAGGCTTACGGTATTCCTGCATCGCCGGTGAAGCTGGCTGCTTCTGCCGATGAAGCGGTTAAACTGGCTGAAGAAATCGGTTTCCCTGTAGTGATGAAAGTTGCTTCACCTAAGATTTTGCATAAAACTGACGTGGGTGGAGTTCTTCTTAATGTAGATTCTCCAGAAAAGGTCCGGGAAGGCTACTTTCAGATTATGGAAAGTGTCCAGAGGTATTTGCCCCAGGTACTGCCTTACGGTATCGAAGTTCAAAAAATGGAGCCCGAGGGCACTGAATTAATAATTGGGATGTCCCGGGATGTTCAGTTCGGCCCCATGATTGCATTTGGCCTAGGTGGAATATATGTAAACCTTCTCAAGGATGTTTCCTTCCGCCTGGCCAGCAATCTTACCATTGCCGAAATAACATCAATGATCGGAGAAACTAAAGCATACACTTTATTAAAAGGCTATCGCGGGAAAAAACCAGCTGATCTTGGCGCTGTAATTGATGTCATCGCTCGAGCAGCAAAACTGGTTCTAGACTTCCCGGAAATAGCTGAAATGGATATTAACCCGCTGTTTGCCTATGAAGACGGTTTGTCTGCAATAGATATTAAAATAACTATATCGTGAGGTGTTCTTCAATGCAAAACCTCTATATCACAGGCACTGCCGGCAGTGCTAAAACAGCCATGGCAGTTGGGCTGGGACTAAAACTGCAGCAGGAAGGTTACAAGGTAAGTTATTTTAAGCCCATAGGTATTACAACTGCTACAGGGTACAATGTGGATGAAGACGGCTTATTAATGCAAAAGGTCCTGGGTATTAAACATGCTATTGAAACAATAGTGCCTTGTCATACCAGTCCCTTTTACCTGACCCGCTATCATCAAAACGAAGAAATATTAAGCAAAATAACTTCCGCCTATAGTCAAGTATCAGAGGATGCCGATGTGGTTATAATTGACGGGGCAATTTTCCCTCATGCCATGGCCAGTATGAAATTTGATGTTGCCTCCTTAGCCAAGCAGTTTAATGCCGCTGTTCTGCATATGATAAAAGTCAAAAATGATTTCAGCCTTGATCAAACAGTATTTTTTAATCGCTATTTTCAGTGCCACAATATACCGGTGGTAGGAAATGTTTTTTATAATGTACCAAGGCAGATTATGGCTAAGACTGAAGGAGTCTACAAAGCAATATTATCCGATAACGGTTTTAAAACACTTGGTATTGTACCCCACCGTTCCGAACTAACAGTTCCAACCGTAGAGCAGTATTATCAAATTCTTGGCGGTGAAATTCTCACCGGTGAGGATAAATTAGACCGCCCGGTTGAAGATTCCGTGGTTGGTGCCATGACAATTGAAAGCGCACTGGCTTACCTGCGGCGTGCCCCCAACAAAGCAGTAGTAACCGGTGGTGACCGTGCTGATATTGCGCTGGCAGCCTTGGAAACTGATACATCTGTGTTAATTCTTACCGGCGGGCTGTACCCCGATGTAAAGGTGATTGCTAAAGCCAGCGAAAAAGGTGTACCGGTAATTCTCGTTCATTATGATACTTTTACAACCATCGAACGCATGACAGAAGTATCCAACCGTATTAAGCCCGGGGATGAAGAACAAATTAAGATGGCTTTAGAGAACGTGGAGCAGTACATAGATTGGCAGTCAATCATAAATTCATTAAAATAAAATAGAGCCGCATGCAGTTTAAAAAGCATGCGGCTTTTTTTATTGACCCCAATGGAATAATCCAGTATTATTCGGTTTACCCCGGCCCGGCTGGCCGCAGCATCCCTGAACTGATTCGTATCTTCCAAGCCCTTCAG